>JBIIZE010000091.1:0-7210 GCA_044346435.1 Burkholderiales bacterium | reverse complement strand
CACGCCGGGCAGCAGGCCGAGGCCGGGGGTATCGCCTTCTTCGCTGTGTTCAAACAGCATCTGCAGACCGATGCAGATGCCGAGAAAGGGTTTGCTGCGCGCCGCTTCGATCAACGCCGGGCGCAGGCCGCGCGATTGCATCTCGCGCATGCAATCCGGCATCGCGCCCTGTCCGGGAAAAACCACGCGACCGGCGGACGCGACTTCGTCCGGGTTGCCGGTCACCACGACCTTGCGGCCGGGCGCGACGTGTTCAATGGCTTTGGACACGGATCGCAGGTTACCCATGCCGTAGTCAATGACTGCAATGTCGATGGTCATCGGGAGCGTCAACGATTCAGATGATGAGACCGGGGCGCGAGCGCCGCCGCGGAAAGCCTATAACTTTCCTTTGGTCGACGGCACGCCCTTGACGCGTGGATCGAGCTCCACCGCCATGCGCAGCGCGCGGCCGAAGGCCTTGAACAGCGTCTCCACCTGATGGTGCGCGTTGACGCCCTTCAGGTTGTCGAGATGCAGCGTCACCAGCGCGTGGTTGACGAAGCCCTGGAAAAATTCGCGAACCAGATCAACGTCAAAATCGCCGACGCGAGCGCGCGTGAACTTGCCGCTCATCTCCAGGCCGGGACGACCGGACAGGTCGATGACCACGCGTGACAGCGCCTCGTCCAGCGGGACATAGGCATGGCCGTAACGGCGCACGCCCTTCTTGTCGCCGATCGCTTTGGCGAATGCCTGGCCCAGCGTGATGCCGATGTCTTCAACGGTGTGGTGGGCGTCGATGTGCAGATCACCCTTGGCCTTGACCTCGAGATCAACCAGTCCGTGTCGTGCAATCTGGTCAAGCATGTGGTCGAGGAAAGGGATGCCGCTCGCGAGTTTCGCGCGGCCGCTGCCGTCGAGATTCAGCTTGATGCTGATCTGCGTTTCCTGGGTGTCGCGGTTGATCTGCGCTTGCCTTGCCATGATTGCCCGTGGATCTCGGTAACTTGTTGATTACAGAGTATAAACGAATTCGCGTCGAGCCGCCGCCGCTTTACGCCGGCTTGAGGATTTCACGCAGCGCCTCTACCAGCCCGGCGCATTGCTCATCGGTACCGACAGTGATGCGCATGAACTCGGCAATACGCACCGGTTTGCGGAAATGGCGGACGATGATGCTGCGTTCACGCAGCTTCGCCGCGATTTCGCCGCCGTCGCGACCCGGCACGCGGGCGAACAGGAAGTTGGCTGCAGACGGCAACACCTCGAAACCCAGTGCCTGCAACTCCTGCACCAGCTTTTTCTTGGTGACCATGACCTTGCCGCACATCGCCTTGAAATAGGCATCGTCTTCAATCGCAGCAGCGGCGCCGGCCTGCGCAAAACGGTCCAGCGGATAGGAGTTGAAACTGTCCTTGACCCGGTTCAGCGCCTCGATCAGGTCGGGATGGCCGATCGCATAACCGACGCGCAAACCTGCCAGCGCGCGCGACTTCGACAAGGTGTGCGTGACCAGTAACTGCGGATAACGCTGCACCAGCGGCACTACGGATTCGCCACCGAAATCGACATAGGCCTCGTCGATCACCACCACCGAGCCCGAGTTGGCGCGCAACAGGCGGTCGATCTCTGCCACCGGCACAAAACGCCCGGTCGGCGCATTGGGATTCGGAAAGATGATGCCGCCGTTGGGGCGCAGGTAATCATCAACCACAATCTCGAAACTGCGATTCAGCGGCACCGGCTCGTAGGGAATGTCATACAGGCCGCAATACACCGGATAAAAACTGTAGGTGATGTCCGGGAACAATACCGGCTTGTCGTGTTTCAGCAGGCCGAGGAAGACATGCGCCAGCACTTCATCGGAACCATTGCCGACGAATACATGCGCCGGCGTCACTTCGTAACGTTTGGCAATCGCCGCCCGCAGCCTGTCGCTGGCCGGATCGGGATACAGGCGCAGCGATTCGCCAATCTCGGCGCGCAGCGCATCAAGCACGCGGCGACTGGGCCCGTACGGACTCTCGTTGGTATTGAGCTTGATCAGGTTGGGCAGCTTGGGCTGTTCGCCCGGCACATAGGGCGTCAGCCCCTGCACTACCTTGCTCCAGTAGCGGCTCATGGTCAGCCCTTGCCCCGCAGCCGCAGTTCCGCCGAACGCGCGTGCGCCGTGAGACCTTCGCCCGTCGCCAGTTCAACCGCAATCCTGCCGAGTCTCTCGGCGCCTTCCGCGGACACGCGGATTACACTCGAACGTTTCTGGAAATCGTAAACGCCCAAGGGCGACGAAAACCGCGCGGTGCGCGATGTCGGCAGCACGTGGTTGGGTCCGGCGCAGTAGTCCCCCAGCGCTTCCGAAGTGTATTTACCCATGAAAATCGCGCCGGCATGGCGGATCTTCGGCAGCAGTGACTGTGCGTTTTCAACCGACAGCTCGAGATGTTCCGGCGCAATGCGGTTCACCAGGGCGCAGGCCTCGTCGATATCACGCACCTGGATCAAAGCACCGCGACCTTTGAGCGAGGCCTCAATCACCACGCGCCGCGGCATGTCGGGCAGCAGCTTGGTAATGCTCGCGGACACCGCATCGAGATATTTGGCATCGGGTGCAAGCAGAATCGACTGCGCAAGTTCATCGTGCTCGGCCTGCGAAAACAGGTCCATTGCCACCCAGTCGGGATCGGTGGTTCCGTCGCCGACGACCAGAATCTCCGAAGGGCCGGCCACCATGTCGATGCCGACCACACCGAACACGCGGCGTTTCGCCGCAGCGACATAGGCGTTGCCCGGGCCGACAATCTTGTCGACCTGCGGAATCGTCGCCGTGCCGTAAGCCAGCGCCGCCACCGCCTGCGCCCCGCCGATGGTGAACACGCGGTCCACGCCGCAGATCGCCGCAGCTGCCAGCACCAGATCATTTTTTTCGCCGCGCGGCGTCGGCACCACCATGATCACTTCCGTCACGCCCGCGACCTTGGCCGGCACTGCGTTCATGATCACTGATGAGGGATAAGCCGCCTTGCCGCCGGGCACATACAGTCCTGCGCGATCCAGAGCGGTGATCTGCTGGCCGAGTTCATTGCCGTCGCTGTCGGTATAACCCCAGGACTCGGCGCGTTGCCGCTGGTGATATTCGCGCACGCGTGCAACGGCAGCTTCCAGGGCAGTGCGCCGTGCGGCGGGAATACGCACCAGCGCGGCCTGCAGTTCGGATTGGGGGATTTCCAGCGCGGCGAGCGTATCGGCCTGCACGCCATCAAACCGTGCGGTGTATTCGAGCACTGCGGCATCGCCGCGGGTTTTGACGTCGGCCAGAATCGCCGCGACCGTGGTATCGACCTGCGGATCCTGCGCGGACTCGAACGCCAGCAACTCGGCCAGGCGCTGTTCGAAATCAGGCTGGGTGGTGGAAAGCCGGCGCATGATCAGCCGACGGCACGGGTGAAAGTATCGATCAGCGGCTGCAGCTGCGCGCGCTTCAGTTTCAGCGCCGCCTGGTTGACCACCAGCCGCGAGCTGATCTGGACGATTTCTTCGACCGCCACCAGACCGTTCGCTTTCAGCGTGCCACCGGTGCTGACCAGATCAACGATGGCGTCGGCGAGCCCGACCAGCGGCGCCAGTTCCATTGAGCCGTAGAGCTTGATCAGATCGACATGCACGCCCTTGTTGGCGAAGTGCTCACGCGCGGTCTGCACGTATTTGGTGGCGATCTTCAGCCGCGCGCCCTGACGGACGGCACTGGCGTAATCAAAATCCTTGCGCACCGCGACCATCATCCGGCACTTGGCGATTTTCAGGTCCAACGGCGTATACAGCCCGTCGCCGCCGTGTTCGTCGAGCACATCCTTGCCGGCCACGCCGATGTCAGCGCCGCCGAACTGGACATAGGTTGGCACGTCAGTGGCGCGGACAATGATCACGCGCACGTTTCGCCGGTTGGTTTCAAGGATCAGCTTGCGCGAGGTCTCGGGGTTTTCGCGCGTGACGATACCCGCGGCTTTCAGCAGCGGCACGGTTTCGTCAAAAATGCGGCCCTTGGAGAGCGCGATGGTGATCATGACTGGTGATGACTGAAACAGACTAATAAAGCTGAAAACGCAGGCCCCCGCAGGCGCCCGGAAAGTCATGAATTGTAACGTATTCCCGGCGCAGGCCGGGGTTCGAACGGTTCACGAAACTGCGCCCAGCAGTTACACTGCAGCCTTGCTTCCACACTTCGCTCCCCTCTCAATCCGCCTGCAACCATGACCGCCGAAAACGTCGTCGAAATCCGCGATCTCGCGTTCTCCTACGGAACCCGCGAACTCTTCAAGTCGGTGAATCTGAACATTCCCCGGGGCAAGGTCGTCGGCATCATGGGCGCCAGCGGCTGCGGCAAAACCACGCTGATGCAGCTGATCGGCGCGCAACTGCGGCCGTCGCGCGGAACCGTCAACGTCCTCGGCCAGGACATCCACAGCCTCAACCGCGATGATCTGTACAAACTGCGCCGGCGCATGGGCATGCAGTTCCAGCAGGGCGGACTGTTCACCGATCTGTCAGTGTTCGAAAACATCGCCTTCCAGATGCGCGAGAAAACCAAACTTCCCGAGGACATGATCAACGACCTTGTGCTGATGAAGCTCAACGCCGTCGGACTGCGCGGCGCGGCGCAGTTGATGCCTTCGGAATGTTCGGGTGGCATGGTGCGGCGTGTCGGACTGGCCCGCGCCATCGCACTGGATCCGGACCTGATCATGTATGACGAACCCTTCGCCGGCCTAGATCCGATTTCCTGCAATGTCGTCGGCAAACTGATCCGTCGCCTCAACGATGCGCTCGGCGTGACTTCGATCGTGGTGTCTTACGATGCGCAGGAATCACTGAAAGCCATCGATTACGTGTATTTCCTCGCCGACGGCGCCGTCGTCGCGCAGGGCACGACGGAAGAAGTGAAGAATTCGAGCGACCCCTTCGTGAAGCAGTTCATCCGCGGCCTGCCTGACGGCCCTGTACCCTTCCACTATCCACAGAACACTTACGCCAAAGACCTCGAACTGCCGGCGTAAATACTCAATAAAAACAATAACTTGTAGAGTATCGCCTCAGCGTTCGCGGCGGATGCGCGCGCCGAGCCGCGACAGTTTTTCCTCGATACGCTCGTAGCCGCGGTCCAGGTGGTAAATGCGTTCGACGGTGGTCGTGCCGCGCGCCACCAGTCCGGAAATCACCAGGCTCGCCGACGCGCGCAGATCGGTAGCCATCACCGTGGCACCATTCAGCGCGGGCACGCCCTTGATCACCGCGGTATTGCCCTCCACCGCGATGTCGGCCCCCAGCCGCTGCATTTCCTGCACATGCATGAAGCGGTTTTCGAAAATGGTTTCGACCACGCGCGCGGTGCCCTCGGCCACGCAGTTCAGAGCCATGAATTGCGCCTGCATGTCGGTGGGAAACGCCGGATAAGGGGCGGTGCGCACATTGACCGCCTTCAGCGCACCATTGGCTTTGACATGAATCCAATCCTCGCCGGTTCCGATGCTGACGCCGGCCTCACGCAGCTTGTCGAGAACGGCGTCGAGTGTTTTCGGACGCGCCCCCGTCAAACGCACATCGCCGCCGGTAACCGCCGCGGCAACCAGGAAGGTTCCGGTTTCAATGCGGTCGGGCATCACCGAATGACGCGCGCCGTGCAAACGCTCGACGCCTTCGATGGTGATCACATCCGTGCCGGCGCCGCTGATTTTTGCGCCCATCGATGTCAGGCAGGCGGCGAGATCGAGAACCTCGGGTTCGCGCGCGGCGTTTTCGATGACTGTCGTGCCATCGGCCAGCGCCGCCGCCATCATCAGGTTTTCGGTGCCGGTGACGGTGATGATGTCCATGCAGATACGCGCACCCTTGAGCCGGTCGGCGCGGGCGATCATGTAACCCTGCGCCATGTCGATGGTCGCGCCCATCGCCTGCAAACCTTTCAGATGCTGGTCGACCGGACGAAGGCCGATCGCGCAGCCGCCGGGCAGCGAAACCCGCGCCTCGCCCAGTCGTGCCACCAGCGGCCCCAGCACCAGTACCGACGCGCGCATGGTTTTCACCAGTTCGTACGGCGCCACCGGTTCGGTGATTTTCGTGGCGCGCAGCTCAACGCCACCCTTGTCGTCGAGCACCGTCGTCACGCCCATCTGCATCAGCAGATTGAGCATCGTCGACACGTCGCGCAGGTGCGGCACGTTGTCGACATGCAGCGGCTCGTCGGTGAGCAGCGCTGCGGTCAATATCGGCAACGCGGCATTCTTCGCACCGGAAATCGCGACATCGCCCTTCAGGGCAATGCCGCCATCAATAACCAGTTTGTCCATGCCGGCTCAGCCCTGCCACTGATCAGGGGTGAGGGTCTTCATCGACAGCGCGTGAATCTCCTCACGCATGCGATCACCAAGCGCCTTGTAAACCAGCTGGTGCTGCTGCACCTTGTTTTTGCCGCGAAAGGCTTCGCTGACGATCACCGCTTCCCAGTGATGGCCGTCGCCGGCGACTTCCACATGGCTGCAGTCGAGTCCTGCGAGAATGGATTGTTTGATGCTTTCAGGGGTGACCATGCTCAGTTGTCCAATCAGTTTCTCAGTTTGTATCCGCTGCGCAGCAGCGTCAGGGTCAGCCATGATAAGGCGACGAAGCTGCCGCCGACAATCACAAGACTGAGCCATGGGGAAGTATCCGCGACGCCGAAAAAGCCGTAACGAAAGCCGTCGATCATGTAAAAAACAGGATTGAAGTGCGACACCGCCTGCCAGAACGGCGACAGCGAGTGAATCGAATAAAACACCCCCGACAGGAAAGTCAGCGGCAGGATGATGAAGTTGGTGAAGGCGGCGAGCTGATCGATCTTGTCGGACTGGATACCGGCAACAATGCCCAGTGCCCCCATTACCGCGCTGCTGGCGACACCGAACAGCAGCACCCACAGCGGATTCGCCATCGGCAAATCGACGAACCACAGGGTTGCCAGCAGCACACCGCTGCCGACCACCACACCGCGCCCGACGGCGGCCAGCAGATAAGCCGCAAAAAATTCGCGGTGCGACAGCGGCGGCAACAGCACGAATACGATGTTGCCGGTCATTTTCGACTGCATCAGGCTGGAGGAACCGTTGGCAAAGGAATTCTGCAGCACCGACATCATTGCCAGGCCGGGGATCAGGAAGGTGGTGTATTCAACACCGGGAAACACTTCAACACGGCCGCT
>JBIIZE010000090.1:0-7226 GCA_044346435.1 Burkholderiales bacterium | reverse complement strand
AGTGGTTCCCGCGCCATGCAATGCCTGGCACAGCAGTTCGGCCAGCCGTTTTGTTGCTCCCATCACGTTGGTGGGATTGACCGCCTTGTCTGTGGAGATCAGCACGAATTTTTCAACGCCATGCGCGATTGCAGCCTCGGCCATGACACGGGTGCCCAGTACGTTGTTAAGCACCGCCTGCCAGGTATTGCCGCTTTCCACCAAGGGTACATGCTTGTATGCGGCGGCATGGAAAACAACCGTAGGCCGGAACGTCTGCAGCAATTGATTCATGCGCCCCCGGTCTTTGACGTCACCGATCACGGAGCTGATGCTGACGTCCGGGAACCGCCGGACGAATTTCTGTTCGATCGTGTACAGCGAATATTCGCTGTTATCCAGCAGCAAAATGCGTTGCGGCTTGTAACGCGCAATCTGCCGGCACAATTCGCTGCCAATGGAACCGCCCGCGCCCGTGACCAGCACAACCCGGCGCCCCAGCCATTCCTGCAGTCCGCTGGTATCCAGCTCGACAGGATCACGGCCAAGCAGGTCGTCAAGCTCGACATTGCGAATCTGCGATACGGTGACTCGTCCGCTGACCAGGTCGTCGAAGGAGGGCACGGTCATTACTTTTAAACCGGCGGCCTGGGCGGCTGCGACCGCACGGCGGCGCGCAGCATGGTCTGACTCGGGCATGGCGATGATCGCGCGTTTGGCCTTCAGCCGCTGTTGCATCGAGGACAAATCGCTGATGGCGCCGTAAACCCTTGCGCCATGGATTTGCCGGTGGTGCAGCGCAGGGTTGTCATCGAATATCCCGATGACCCGCCACTGGGGACTGCGCGCCAGATCCTTCACCAGACTTGCGGCGGCTTCTGTGGCCCCCAAAACGACCACGGGCTCCAGGCCGGCAGCCAGAGCAAGTCCCATGCGCTTCTCTTTCCAGCCCCGGTAAGCCAGCCGGCTTCCGCCCATGATGACCACCAGCAATACCGGGCTCATGACCAGCACCGAACGCGGCACGGCAAGTTGCAACATGAACAGCGTCGCCGGTACCGCCAGTGCCGCTACCCCGACGGCAAGAATGATTCGTTGCAGATCGGGAAGGCTGGCGTAGCGCCAGACGCCCCGGTAAAGACCGGCCAGATAAAACACCGCGCCGTAAATGGGAACAACCCAAAGTACCGAATCCCATGCCTGCTCCCTGAAAGCCTCCGGGATTTCCAGGTTGAAGCGCAGCCAGAATGCAACCATCCAGGCAACGGCGACCGCAATGAGATCGTGCAGGATTGCGAGCAGCGCTCGAAAGTCTTTAGGCATGGGTATCCGGCTTTGTTTTCCAGGCGCGCTCAATGGAAATGACAGCGATCAGGTAAATGAACGCCAGCGCTGAGAGCAACATATATTGAAGGGGTTTTTCCAGCGTCATCGCCCAAAGCCCGGCGACAGCACAGACGCCCATCATCGCGTATTCGATGAATGCGGTATTGCGATGACCCAATCCGAGTAATACCAGTCGCTGATAATAGTGATCGCGATGCGCTTCCCAGACCCGGGCGCCGGCCAGCAAGCGTCGCAGCAGGGTGAGGCTGGCATCCACAATAAACGGTGAAAACACCAGCAAAGGGAACCACCAGGTCCAGTCATGCTGCAGCCAGCCGGTAAGACCGAATGTGGCTGCCAAAAAACCTGTGGGCACCGCCCCGGCGTCACCGAGGAAGATTCGAGCAGGGTGAAAATTATGCACAAGAAAACCGGCCGCCGCCGCAGCAACGGCCAGGTTGAGCAATGCAAATTGCGTGCTGCCGGACAAAAAAGCAGCGATTGCGTAGGCCAGAAAGCCGAACAGCGCCATGCCGCCGGCAAGTCCGTCCGAGCCGTCCATGAAATTGTAGAGATTGCTCATCCAGCCAATCGCAAGAATGGCGCTGACGAGCAGCAGCGGTGTTTCACCGCCGAGCAGGGTCGTTGCCGCAAGGGCGGCGGCAAGCAAGTGGACGGTCAGGCGTACCGCAGCGGACAGTCCCCGCATATCATCGAGCAGTGATACTGCGATCACCATTGCGGCGGCAACCCAGATCGTCCATGGCAGGGCGGCGCCAATCAGCGCCCAGCCCGCAGCGATACCCAGCAGCATGCCGATGCCCCCGGTGCGCGGCACGGGCACGGTGTGCAGCGAACGGGCATTCGGTTCGTCAATCGCCAACCGGGCGACGTGCGCACGCGCCAGCCAGCGCACGACCAGTGTCGCGATCAGGAACGAGATCAGTGAAACGGAAATGGCTGGCCACACGGTGTGCCTGAATCAGGGCGTGCCCATAAAATGATTGGGGCCGATGATATCACCCCGCAATCGGGTTAAGTCCTTGATCTGGCTGGCCTCGCCGGGCAATCGGGATGCTCCGAGGTTGCCCCCGGAATAACCGGAACGATATAATCCCGGTTCTTTTAATTAATGCGCGACCATGCACACCAAAACCTATTTTGAAGAAGTTGTAAAAGTTGCGCAAAGCATCGACATCGCCGCAATTGAAAAGCTGGCACATGAGCTGGCTGCTTTGCGCGAGCGCGGGGGCCGGCTATTCATCCTGGGGGTTGGCGGGAGCGCGGGCAATTGCAGTCATGCCGTCAACGATTTCCGCAAACTCTGCGGCATTGAGGCGTATGCGCCGGTAGACAACGTGTCCGAGCTTACCGCGAGGGCCAATGACGAAGGCTGGGACACCATATTTTCCGGTTGGCTCAAAATCAGCAAGGCGAACAGTGCTGATGCCGTACTGGTGTTTTCCGTCGGTGGCGGCAACGTCGAAAAGAATGTCAGCCCCAATATTGTTGAAGGCTTGAAGCTGGCCAAAGAGCGCGGCCTGAAGGTTTTTGGAGTGGTTGGCCGTGACGGTGGCTTTACCAGGCAGGTTGGTGATTGCGTGATTGTGGTTCCCACGGTTGATTCCGCGCGGATCACCCCGCATTCGGAAGCGTTCCAGGCCGTTGTGTGGCATTGCCTGGTTTCTCATCCCGTCCTGCAGCAACTCGCGACAAAGTGGTGATTGGTGCCGGCCACCACAGCCGGTGGCCCGTCACCAGCCATGAAGTCCCGTGTTTTTCTGATGATTTAGTCGCAAAAACAGCATTTTCAGCCCGGAACAGCCGGGTTTTTGTTCCGGTGCGCATTGAAAACCAATAAAAACCAAATGCGGCGCGCAGTATTCCTGGATCGCGATGGCGTCATCAACCGCTCCCTGGTGCGTGACGGCAAACCCTATGCGCCAACGCAAATTTCGGAATTCGAACTGCTGCCCGGGGTTGCCGCCGCATTGAGCCGTTTGCGCCAGAACGGGTTTCTGAACATCGTGGTCACCAATCAGCCGGATATCACGACCGGCAAGCAGCGGCGCGAGGATCTTGATGTCTTGCATGCGCAACTGCAAAAGGAACTGGCCATCGATGCTTTCAAGGTTTGCGTTCATGTCGACGCCGATGGCTGCGACTGCCGCAAGCCAAAGCCGGGCCTGCTGCTCGAGGCTGCGGACGAATGGGGTATCGATCCCGGGGCGAGTTTTATGGTGGGGGACCGCTGGCGTGATGTGGAAGCGGGTCAGCGCGCCGGCTGCAAAACCAGCTTTTTCATAGACTATGGCTACGCCGAAAAGCGGCCAGAACAGCCATTCACTGTAGTAAAATCCCTTGAAAATTCAGTGCAGTACATTCTTGCGGGCACTGTTTGAGCCGATTTTAAAAGAGCGCCGGCGCTGTAAATTTCTGACGGGCAATCCACAGGTTGAGGAAAGATTGAAATGAGCAATGCAGCAAAACTGAAGGTCAAGCTGTTCGCGGACGGCGCGGACCTTGCGGGTATCAGGGAAATGGCCGCGAATCCGGCGATTGCAGGGTTTACGACGAACCCCACGCTGATGCGCAAGGCCGGCGTCACCGACTACAAGGCATTTGCCCTCGATGTGCTCAAGGTGGTGCCGGATCGGCCGGTATCCTTTGAAGTCTTTGCCGACGACTTTCCGACGATGGAACGGCAGGCCATGGAAATCGCCTCATGGGGACGCCATGTCAATGTCAAGATTCCGGTGACCAATACCAAGGGCGAGTTTTGCGGACCGCTGGTGAAACGGCTTTCCGAAGCCGGCGTTCAGTTGAACATCACCGCGGTGATGACCCTCGATCAAGTACAGCGGATCGTCGACCAGCTGGCTCCGCAGACCCCCGCCATTGTTTCCGTATTTGCCGGACGCATCGCCGACACCGGCCGCGATCCGGTACCGGTCATGGCTGAATCGGTGCGCATCCTCAAGAGCAAACCCAAGGCCGAACTGATCTGGGCGAGCCCGCGCGAACTGCTCAATATTTTCCAGGCAGACGATGTCGGTTGCCACATCATCACGGCAACCAATGACATTCTCAAAAAACTGTCCCTGGTCGGGAAAGATCTCAATGCCTATTCCCTTGAGACGGTTGAAATGTTCTACAAAGATGCGAAGGCCGCCGGGTTCGATATCAAAACCTGATCCTTCGGCCGATGTTGATCATTCACAAACATTCAGTTTGAAATCCACAGGAGTCGTGTCATGAAGAAATTGGTTGTCTTTGGCGGCGGTGGTTATTGCGGCAGCGTGGTTGTTCCGCAGCTGGTTAACGAGGGCTGGGATGTAACCGTATTCGATACGTTCTGGTACGGTACCGATCACCTGCCCAAGAGCCCGCAACTGCGGCTCGTCCAGGGCGATGTCCGTGATACCGCCAAGGTGGCGGAAGCGCTGGCCGGTCAGCAATATGTGCTGCACCTGTCCTGTATTTCCAACGATGCCAGCTTTGAGCTCGATGAAAAGCTTTCCACGTCGGTCAACCTGGACTCCTTTGAGCCCTTGGTGATCGCCGCCAAAAAGGCCGGGGTCAAACGTTTTGTTTTTGCATCCTCAAGCTCGGTTTATGGCGTGTCGGACAAGCCGGACGTCACCGAAGACCATCCGCTGGTGCCGCTGACCCTCTACAACAAGTACAAGGGCATGTGCGAGCCGTTGCTGCTCAAACACACGGACAAGGATTTTGTCGGCGTGATTTTCCGCCCGGCCACGGTGTGCGGCTACGCCCCGCGCCAGCGTCTCGACCTGTCGGTCAACATCCTGACCAATCACGCGGTCAACAAGGGCAAGATCACCGTGTTCGGCGGCGACCAGCTCCGGCCCAATCTGCATGTCCAGGATTACACCGATCTGTGCAAGCTGCTGCTGACGGCGCCCGATGAAAAAATCGCGAACCAGATATTCAACTGCGGTTTCCAGAACATGAGCATCATGGACATCGCCAAGACGGTCAAAAAAGTGGTCGAGGAACTTTTCCCCGAAAAAGGCGAAATCCCCATCGTGGTCACTTCGTCCGACGATCCGCGCTCGTACCACATCAATTCGGGCAAGATCAAACGGGTTCTCGGCTTCGAACCGAAACATTCGATCGAAGAAGCGGTCCGCGGTTTGTGCAAAGCCTTCCGCGAAGGCAAGCTGCCCAACAGCTTTGACGACAACAAGTACTTCAATGTCCGCACCATGAAGGCAATCGGCGCGAAATGAGCGCCAAACCTGTTGCGGTGGTCACCGGTGGCGCCGGATTCATCGGCGGCCACATGGTTGATTGCCTGGTCGAGAGTGGATATGCGGTGCGGGTCATCGACAACATGGTCGGCGGCCGCGAGGAGAATCTTGCCCAGCACCGCAGCAATCCGGACGTGGTGCTCGAGCAGCGGGATATCCGCAGCTACGCCCCGGATGACCCTTTGTTCCGCGGTGCGAAATACGTGATCCACTTCGCCGGCATCGGCGACATCGTGCCTTCGATCGAGCGCCCCATGGAATACATGTCGGCCAATGTGCAGGGCACCGTGCACATGCTCGAATGCGCGCGCAACGCCGGCGTGCAGAAATTCGTTTATGCGGCATCGTCGTCCTGTTATGGGCTGGCGAAGACGCCGACCACGGAAGATCACAAGATCGAGCCGCTGTATCCGTATGCGCTGTCGAAGTATCAGGGCGAGCAGGCGGCTTTCCACTGGAACCAGGTGTACAAGCTGCCGGTGAATTCGATCCGCATCTTCAACGCCTACGGCACGCGTTCACGCACCTCCGGCGCCTATGGTGCGGTGTTCGGGGTTTTCCTGCGCCAGAAGATCGCCGGCAAGCCCTATACCGTGGTGGGCGACGGCACGCAGACGCGTGACTTTCTTTTCGTCACCGACGTGGCCCGTGCTTTTCAGGCAGCGGCAGAAACCGACCGCGTCGGCCGCGTTTACAACCTGGGCGCAGGCAAACCGCAGTCCGTCAACCGGCTCATCGAGCTGCTCGGCGGCGAGAAGACCCATATTCCGAAGCGCCCGGGCGAACCGGACTGCACATGGGCAGACATAACACGCATTACCACGGAGCTCGGCTGGAAGCCCCAGGTCAGCTTTGAAGAAGGCGTCGCCAAAATCGTCGCCAATATCGATTACTGGCGCAATGCGCCGCTCTGGGATCCGGATTCGATCGCCAAGGCCACAAAGACCTGGTTCGAATTCATGACACCGCAAGGACGTTGATGATGGATTCAGCAAGCAAACTGCTTTTCTCGCACAAGATCAAGACCGCAGCGCAGATCGCCGAAGCCATCGGGCCCCGGCCGCGCAAGAAGAAAGTCATCATGTGCCACGGCACTTTTGACGTGGTCCACCCCGGGCACATCCGGCACATGCTCTATGCCAAGACCAAGGCGGACATCCTGATCGCCAGCCTCACGGCCGACGAGCACATCAAGAAGGGCAATATGCGGCCCTATGTCCCGGAAGACCTGCGCGCCGTGAATCTCGCCGCGCTGGAAATGGTGGACTATGTGGTGGTCGATCGTGATGCCACGCCGATCAGCAACCTGTCCATCATCAAGCCGGACTTTTTTGCCAAGGGCTACGAATACACCGCAGGTGCGGTGCATCCCAAAACGCAGGAAGAGATCAACGTACTCGAAAGCTACGGCGGCGAAATGATTTTCACGCCGGGCGACATCGTTTATTCATCGTCTGCGCTGATCGAACTGGCACCGCCTTCGATCGCCGTCGAGAAGCTGATGACGCTGATGGAAGCCGAGAACGTGACCTTCCAGGGTCTGCGCGATGCGGTTGCCAAACTCAAGGGTATCCATGCCCACGTCGTCGGCGACACCATCGTCGACAGCTATACCTATTGCAGCATGATCGGCGGTATGACCAAGAC
>JBIIZE010000089.1:0-7246 GCA_044346435.1 Burkholderiales bacterium | reverse complement strand
GCCAGAGTGTGCCGGTCGGCGTTGGCCAGCCGACCCTGCGCATCGACGGGCTGACGGTCGGCGGCACCCTCTAGCCATACTGCAGGGCGCGTCAAGATTCGTTTATAATGCATTGATTATATGGAAAGTTAAGGATTGTGATGTTGCACCGAACTGATGATCTGCGGATCAAGGAAATCAAGGAACTGGCGCCGCCGACGCATTTGCTGCGCGAGTTTCCGCTGAGCGAAAAAGCGGCAAACACGACTTTCGAGGCCCGTCAGGACATCCACCGCATTTTGCATGGTGCCGACGACCGCCTGCTGGTGATCATGGGGCCTTGTTCGGTGCACGACGTCAAGGCCGCCAAGGAATTTGCCGGCAAGTTGCTCGAGGCCAAGAGCAAACTGGCAGCCGATCTGCTGGTGGTGATGCGCGTCTATTTCGAAAAGCCGCGCACGACTGTCGGCTGGAAGGGGCTGATCAACGATCCCAACCTCGACGGCAGCTTCCGCATCAACGAAGGCCTGAAAATCGCCCGCGAACTGTTGCTGGAACTGAACGAAAGTGGCTTGCCGGTTGGTTGTGAATTCCTCGACATGATCACGCCGCAATACATCGCTGACCTGGTGTCCTGGGGCGCGATCGGCGCACGCACCACGGAATCACAGATTCACCGCGAGCTCGCGTCCGGATTGTCCTGCCCGGTCGGATTCAAGAACGGCACCGACGGCAATATCAAGATTGCGATCGACGCGATCCGCGCGGCGCAGGCGCCGCACCATTTCCTGTCGGTAACCAAGGCCGGCACCTCGGCCATTGTCTCGACCACCGGCAACGAGGATTGTCACGTCATCCTGCGCGGCGGCAAGACGCCGAACTACGACGCGGCGAGCGTTGACGCTGCGGGACGCGGTCTGGCCGAAGCCGGCATCCCGGCACGCATCATGATCGATTTCAGTCACAGCAACAGCAGCAAGAAACCCGAAAAACAGGTCGAAGTCGCACAGGATGTCGCGCATCAGGTTGCCAACGGCGACGATCGCATTTTCGGTGTGATGGTGGAGAGTCACCTCAAGGCCGGGCGTCAGGACCTGGTACCCGGCAAGCCGCTGGCCTACGGCGTCAGCATTACCGATGGCTGCATCAGTTGGGATGAAAGCCGCGGCGTGCTGGAAGCGCTTGCGGAAGGCGTGCGCAAGCGCCGGCTGAAAGCGATGGCCAAGGATTAGGCGGGACCATAAGGTGATATGAGCGAAGAAGATCTCACGGCATCGGACCGGGGCAACCTCGATAAGCTCGAGCGCGTGGGTGCCGGTACGGCTGTTGCCAGCGAGATTTTCGGGCTTGTCGGCAAGTCGCAGTTTTTCACCGAATTTTCCAAGGAAGACATTTCCACCCTTGCGGGCTATATGGAAGTGTTTCGCGCGCAGCCCGGCGAGATCATCATCCGCGAGAGCGATGAAGGTGACTTCATGGTGCTGATCATTGACGGTGAGATCGATATCCTGAAAAAAAGCCATCGTGCCGAGCAACAGCACATGACCAGCGCAGGGCCCGGCATGACGCTGGGTGAAATGTCGATGATCGACGGTGAGCCGCGTTTTGCCACCTGCATGGCCTCCCAGCCAACGACCTTTGCTGTGCTGACGCGCGATAGCATGGCGAAAATCATCCTCGATCATCCCAGCCTCGGATCCAAGATCCTGGTGAAGATGGTGACCATGCTGTCGTTGCGGCTGCGTCAGACCAGCGCGCGTCTGCTGCGGATGATGGAAGAAGTCCGCTAGTTTTAATTCCCACTCCGCGCAGTTCATGAAGTGTTTTTCGATTCCGGCCGTCCGCCGCGTCGCAGCCGTTGCGCTGCTGCTGTCCCAATTTTCGATGTCCGCGCAGGCCGATCCCGTCCAGGCTGTCGATGCCCGGGGAGCGACGCTGCGCCTGCAGCAGCCTGCGCAGCGCATCATCACGCTGGCGCCCAATCTGACCGAACTGGTATTTGCCGCCGGGGCCGGTGATCGCCTGGCCGGCGTTGCCCGCTACAGTGACTACCCGCAGCCGGCGCGCCGGCTGCCGGTGGTCAGCGATGCGGTGCAGTTCGACCTCGAGCGCATGCTGGTGCTGCGCGCCGATCTGGTGCTGGCCTGGCAGGGCGGCACGCCGCCGGACGCGATTGCCCGCCTGGAACGCGCCGGCCTGCCGGTTTTTGTAGCCGCCGCATCCGGACTGGATGACATCGCACGCAATATCACCGCGATCTCCCGGCTGGTCGGCACGGTTGCTGCCGGCGCGACGGCGCGGGCGGCGTTTGATGCCGATCTTGTCAGCCTGCGCGCGCGCCGCCACGAGGGTGTGCCGGTGCGGGTGTTTTATGAAATCTGGGACAGGCCGCTGATGACGGTGAACAAGGCGCACCTGATCAGCGAGATCATCACTTTGTGCGGCGGTGTCAATGTGTTTGCCGGACTGGCTGCGCTGACGCCGGAAGTATCACGGGAGGCGCTGCTCGCGGCCCGCCCGGATATCGTGCTGGGCGGCAGTTCTGCGGACACCCCGGGAGCTTTTGCCGCGCGCTGGGCGGCGCTGCCACCGCCTTTTAACGGCTGGACGGTGCGCCATCTGCCGGCTGATCTAATGCAGCGGCCGACGCCGCGTATTCTGGAAGGGGCGCGCCAGTTGTGCGCCCATCTCGACGCGGTGCGGGGTGCGCGGCGCTGAGGCTGTTGCTGTTCCGTCTGATGTTCAGCCCGGTTTGCGTCCCTGCTGCCAGTGCACATCGCTGCCGCCGCCGTCACGGTTGATCACCCGCGCCAGCACAAACAGCAGATCGGACAGCCGATTCAGGTATTGCGACGGCAAGGCATGCAGATCTCCGTCCCGGCGCAGTGAAACCAGCGTGCGCTCGGCGCGACGGCAGACGGTGCGTGAGACATGGGTCAGCGCCGCGGCGCGGCTGCCACCCGGGAGAATGAATTCGCGCAGCGGCGGCAGGTCGGTGTTGAACTGCTCGATCAGGCTGTCGATGCGGGCAAGGTGCGCTTCGGTCACCAGGGTATGGCCGGGCAGGCTCAGTTCGCCGCCAAGATCGAAGAGGTCGTGCTGCACGCCCACCAGTGCGTCGCGAACGGTAGCCGTCAGGTTTTCGGCAAGAAGCAGTCCGATGTTGCTGTTCAGTTCGTCGACGTCGCCCATCGCGGCAACACGCGGCTGATCCTTGGCGATACGATCACCGGAGGACAGTCCGGTGCTGCCGTCGTCCCCGGTGCGGGTGACTATTTTCGAGAGTCGGTTAGCCATTGGGAAATCCTTAAGGGAGGCGCATTATAAGCGGACCCGTGCATGTCACGGGAACGCGTGATAACCTGAATCTGCACCAATCAAGATGCTGGCAACGGACGAAAGAGGAGGCCCGTATGTTCAAGCACGTGCTGGTTTATACCGACGGTTCCAAGCTGTCGCGCAAGGCGCTGGTCACCGGCATCAAAATCGCCAAAATGGCTTCCGGGCGCATCACGTTGCTGTATGTGCTGCCCCGCCTGGATCCGATGATTTTTGCAGAAGGTTATGTGCCGGAGCCGGAGTGGATGGACAACTACGAGAGCACCGCCCGTGACAGCGCCAAGGCCTATATTGAGCGGGCTGAAGTGCAGGCGGCGAAATCCAGTGTGCCCTGTACCACACGCCTCGCGATTGCCGACAGGCCGTACAAGGAAATCATCGCGACAGCACGAACACGCAATTGTGATGCCATCGTCATGCCTTCGCGCGGACGCAAGGGGTTGACCGCAGCGCTGCTCGGCAGTGAAACCATGGAAGTCCTGACACGGTGTACGCGGCCGGTGATCGTTGTCCGCTGATATCAATTAAGTAATTGTTTTAATTGACTTTATTTTCAGGGTCTGTAATCCCTTCACGGTCCGGGAAATAGATCGCGTCAAATGCCGGGTCCTGCAGCACGCCGGCAATGGCTTGCAGCGCATGGTCTTCGGTGCGGTGAAAATTCTGTGCGCCGATGATGTCGCGCAAGCCGGTGTTTTCCATCACGCTCAACACCTGCCGCTTCAATCCGCTGAACACCAGACTGACGCCGTTGTCCCTCAGGCGATGCGCAAGGTGGCGAATCATTTCTTCGCCCGAGGCGTCGAGTTCATTGATGGCATCGCCGACGATCAGGATGTGACGGGCCTGCGGATGCCGCGCGACCTGCTCAAGAATGACGTCTTCGAAGTAGGGCACATTGGCGAAAAACAGCGAGCCGTCGTAACGGATGGCGATCAGCTTTTCACTGGTCGGCAGATTGAACAGCTGTGCATCTCGAAGTGTGCCGTCGGCGTGGCGGCCGAGCACGGCGACGCGGGGGCGCATGGTGCGATACAGATAAAGAACGATGGCCAGCGCGGCGCCGACAAGGATTCCGTTGTCGAGATGCGGTGCAAAGCTGAGCGTCGCTACAAAGGTGACGACGGCGGCAATGCCGTCGTGTCGGTGCGCCTGCCAGGCATGCCGGATGGCGCTGAAATTCACCAGATTCACCACCGCCAGCATGATGATCGCTGCCAGCGCCGCCTGCGGCAGGTGATAGAGCAGCGGCGTCAGCAACAGCAGCGTCACCAGCACGATGGCGCCGGCAACAACTGAAGACAGTCCGGTCATGGCGCCCGTGGCGAGATTGACCGCAGAGCGCGAGAAAGAGCCGCTGACCGGAAATGACTGGAACAGGCTGCCGACAATGTTGGCAAGCCCCTGCCCGATGAGTTCCTGGTCCGGATCAATACGCTGTTTGGTGCGCGTGGCCATCGATTTGGAGATGGAAATGGCCTCCATGAATCCGACCAGCGCAATGATCAAGGCCGTCGGCAACAGCTTGAGCAGTGTGTCCCATTTCAACTGAGGCAACGCGGGTTCCGGGATTCCTGCGGGAATGGCGCCAACCACTTCGCCGCCGCCGCTCAGCAGTACGCGTCCGTTGTCGATTTTTGAAATGATCCAGCGGCGGCCATCGGTTTTTGTGCCGGCGGGGACCGTGCCGGCGAGCTGGAACTCGGCGGTTACTGTTTCCTCGATACCGGTAAAACGCAGCCGCCGGACCTCGGCGAAACGTACCCGCCGTTCCGCCTCAACCGCGCGCAGTTCCAGTTTGATGAATTCAAGGTCGGCATTGAGCATGATCAGGCGTGGATGATCGGCGCCATCGCTGGCGGCCAGAGCGCTGATTTCAGCTGATTTTCCGGCGGCTTCGGTGCGCAGCTCGGTGCTGCGCAATGCCAGCGCCGTCAGAGAATCGATGACATTACGGACCTGCGGGTCGCGGAACACGGTGGCATCGACAGTGCTGTTGCGTTCAAAATCGATGGCCCAGCTGAGTGCGGTAGTGAGGGCAACGGCAATCAGTACGCCAGGCCACATCGGGCGGTAGCGCCGGACCAGGATCATCACGGCGAGCGCGAGCAGTCCCATCGCCAGTGTCGGCCAGTGGGTATCCCCGATACGCAGCACGACATCCCAGACATCCGCGAGGAACCGGTCGGAACGCGCGCTGTGCACGCCAAGCAGTTTGTTGAACTGCGACAGCGCGATGATGATGGCCGCGGCATTGGTAAAGCCGACAATCACCGGATGCGAAAGGAAGCTGACGATGGCGCCAAGACGGAACAAACCCATCGCCAACTCCATCAGGCCGATCATCAGCGCGAGCAGGATGGCCAGTGCGATGAATTGTTCGGTGCCTGGCGCGGCGAATTGCGCCAGCGCGGATCCGGTGAGCAGCGAAACCATGGCTACCGGACCGGTGGCGAGCTGATGGGATGAGCCCCACATCGCGCCGATGATGACGGGCAGGAATGCGGCATAAAGTCCGTAATACGCCGGCATGCCGGCAAGCTGCGCGTAGGCCATCGACTGCGGGATCAGCACCATGGCAACCGTTGCGCCGGCGATCACGTCTGCGCGCAGGCTGTGCCGCTGCAGCGGCAGCCAGCGCAGGAAGGGGAAAAGCCGTTGGCTCAGTTTCATCAGGGGTCGGTTCTCGTTGTGCCGTCGGGCAGGCGGTCCCGGCATTCACGGAAAATGCGCAGTTTGCAGTCGCGGCAGGTCGCCGTGTCGAGACGCGGGTAAATGGCGGACAGTGCGCGCGTTTTCACCGGGAACAGGTGGTCAGGGCCGATTTCATCAATGTAGCCGCCGCGGTTGAGCAGGCGGATGACTTCGTCTTTGAGGCGATAAAAATACAGCCCACCGCCAAGACGATTGCGGCGTTTGGCTTCATGAACAAAAAGTTCGGCGCCGGCAACGTCGACAAAATTGATGCCGCTGGCAACCACGAGTACATGTTTCTGCGGTGAACGTTCGCCGATTTCATGCAGGGTCTGCTGGATGTGATCAACGGCGCCGAAAAATACCGAACCGTTGATGCGCAGGCATTTGAGCTGGGGGCAGTCGGGCAGTCCGGTGTCGGCGGAATAGTGGTAACTGTCGGGAGCGGGATCGGGTTTGACGTCGAGGATCACCGGGTGCGAGGTGCGTTTGAGGTAAAGCATCAGCGACAGCAGGATGCCGGCGTAAATGGCGAACTCCAGCTGTACGAACAGCGTGGCCATCAAGGTGACGCCGAGCACCACGCTTTCCGGCACGCTGGTACGGATGATGTTGCGGATCTGTTTGAGGTCGATCAGGCCCCAGGCCACCATGAACAGGATGCCGGCCATTGCCGGAACCGGCAGGAACTGCACCAGGGGTGCGACCAGCAGCACAATCATCAGCAGGAATGCCGACGACAGCACGGCAGCCAGCGGGGTGCGCGCCCCGGCCTCGTAATTGACGCCGCTGCGGTTGAATGAACCGCTGGAAGCATAGGCGGAAAAAAAGCTGCCAAAGAGGTTGGACAGTCCCTGACCGATGAATTCCTGGTTGCCGTCAATGCGCTGCTCGGAACGTACCGCGATGGCCCTGGCGATCGATACCGCCTCGGTCAGCCCCAGCATGGTGATGGCGACTGCGATGGATGCGGTTTTGCGGATCGACTCCAGCGTCAGGTCGGGTGGCGAGAACTGCGGGAAAATTCCGGACAGTGCTTTGACCGTTTCAATCTGTCCGCCGGTTTGCAATTGCGGAATCATGCCGAGCAGTGCGGCATACAGGCTGCCCGCAATCATTGCGATCACCATGTAGGGCATCTTGGGAAAACGGCGTTTGCAGAATAGGCCGACCAGCAGCGTGATCATCCCGACTGAGGTCACATACCAGTTGATGTCATCCAGTCCGAGCAGGG
>JBIIZE010000087.1:0-7300 GCA_044346435.1 Burkholderiales bacterium | reverse complement strand
GGTGATTTTCATCATCCTGGCGGTGATGGCCAACACCATGGCGATGACGGCGCGCGAACGCGTGGGTGAGCACGCGACGCTGAAGGCGCTGGGTTTCGGGCCGGGCTTTCTCGGCGGGCTGATTTACGGCGAATCGCTGGCGATTGCGTTTGCCGGTGCCGGGCTGGGCGTGTTGCTGACTTTCCCGGTGGCGGATTGGTTCGGGGCCAAGATGGGTACGCTGTTTCCGGTGTTTGAGGTGAGTACGGAAACCGTGTGGCTGCAATTTGCCTGTGCGCTGGTTGTCGGTGTGGCAGCGGCTGTGGTGCCGGCCTGGCGGGCTGCAACGGTGCGCATTGTCGAAGGCTTGAGGGCGATGGGCTGATGGCGCTGCCGTTTTCCTACACGGTCCGCAATCTGTGGACGCGCAAGCTGACCACGGCGCTGACGGCCGGCGGCATGGCGCTGGTGGTGTTTGTGTTTGCGGCGGTGCAGATGCTCGATACCGGTTTGCGGCAGACCCTGATTGCCACCGGTCAGCCCGACAACATTCATGTCACGCGGCGCGCTTCCGGCGCGGAAATTTCCAGCGTTGTCGACCGCATGCAGGCGGCGGTGGTGGAGACGCAACCGGAAATTGCCATCGGCGGCAACGGCCTGCGCCTGGCATCCAAGGAGGTGGTAGTGCTGATCACGCTGCCGAAGCGCGATTCCGGCGTGGCGACCAATGTCACGACGCGCGGCGTCGGGCTTGCCGCCTTTGAATTGCGGCCGCAACTGCGCATCATCGAAGGCCGTTCGTTCAAGCCGGGGTCTGCCGAAGTCATTGTCGGTTCCAGTATTGCGCAGCGCTTTGAAGGCGCGGCAGTCGGTTCGCAGTTGCGTTTTGGTGGGCGGGAATGGCGGGTCGTCGGCCTGTTTGAGGCCAAGGGTTCGGCCTACGACTCCGAGGTGTGGGCGGATGCCGACCAGCTGCTGCAGTCTTTCCGGCGTAACGCCTGGTCGGCGGTGGTCGCGCGGCTGGCCGATCCGGCGACCCTGACGGAGATGAAAGCACGGCTGGAAAACGATCCGCGGCTGACGCTGGATGTGAAAGCGGAGCGCGAGTTTTTCGAGGATCAGTCGAAGGCGCTGTCGAACTTCATCAGTTATCTGGGCCTGACGCTGTCGGTGATTTTTTCGGTGGGCGCGATGATCGGCGCGATGATCACCATGTACGCAGCGGTGGCCAACCGCACCGGGGAAATCGGCACACTGCGCGCACTCGGTTTTCGCCGTACCAGTATTCTGGCGACTTTCCTGCTGGAGGCGGTGCTGCTCGGTGTAGTGGGGGGCATTGCCGGTCTGATGCTGGCTTCACTGATGCAGTTCATTCACATATCGACGCTGAACTGGCAGTCGTTTTCAGAACTGGCATTCAGTTTTACGCTGACGCCGCGCATTATTGTGACGTCGATGCTGTTTGCGGTGTTGATGGGAGTGATCGGCGGCTTTCTGCCGGCAGTGCGCGCTGCCAGGCTGAGTATCGTCGACGCGTTGCGCGCCGCCTGAGCTTTACCGCGGCGCGGGTTCAGGTCCGGGCGGGTGCGCGTTCGATGGTGCCGAGGTGGAAACGGTATTCGCCGGCCTTGCGGTCGGTGTAGTAGTGGGTCAGCGTGTTGCGCACCGTGGCGAAGGCAATCTGTTCCCAGGGGATGTCGGCTTCATCGAACAGTTTTACTTCCAGTGATTCTGCGCCGGCGCTGAAATCGAGATCGAGGAGGCGGGCGCGGAACAGGATGTAGACCTGGTTGATATGCGGGATGTTGTACATCGCATAAAGCGGGCCGACTTCCACGCGGGCATTGGCTTCCTCAAGCGTTTCCCTTGCTGCGCCCTGGGCCGTGGTTTCGCCGTTTTCCATGAAGCCCGCAGGTACGGTCCACAATCCCAGCCGTGGTTCGATCGCGCGGCGGCAAAGCAGAATGCGGTTTTCCCATTCAGCGATGCAGCCGACGATCATTTTCGGGTTCTGATAATGAATCGTGGCGCAGGCGTCGCAGACGTAGCGGGGCAGTGAGTCGCCGGCGGGGATTTTGAGGCTGACGGCGGCGCCGCAGTCGCTGCAGAACTTCATGGTTGAGTCCAGGTTTCGAGGCCGTCACTATACGGGAAGATGGTTTTTCCGGGCATCTTTTGTGAGGTGCCAGCGGGGATTCAAGCGGACTTGAACGGGTTGCGTTCAGCCAGCGTGCGGCCATGTTCATCGAGCAGCGCCGTTTCACGCTCCAGATAGCGGCTGACGGCCTCTGCGAATTCGGGATGCGCCAGCCAGTGCGCAGACTGCGTGGTGACCGGGAGCAGGCCGCGCGCCATCTTGTGTTCGCCCTGGGCGCCGCCCTCAAATACCTGCAGGCCGCGCGCGATGGCGTATTCAATGGCCTGGTAATAGCAGGTCTCAAAATGCAGCATGGGGTGATGCTCGACGGCGCCCCAGTGCCGGCCATAGAGCCTGGTGGCGTTGCGTACCAGCAGGGAGGCGGCGACAGGTTGGTCTTCGCGCAATGCGCGGACCAATACGAAATTCCCGGGCATTGCCGCACCGACGCGCTGGAAAAACGCCAGGCTGAGGTAGGGTGAGGAATGGTGTTCGCGGTAGGTCTGGCGGTAGCAGCGATGGAAAAATTTCCAGTCCTCTTCGCCGATGGCCGGACCCTCGAGCCAGTCAAATTGGATGCCGGCATCACACACCTTGCGCCGTTCCTGACGGATTTTTTTGCGCTTGTCGTGACTGAGCTGCGACAAAAACTGTTCAAAGTCGGCGTAGCCGTCGTTGCGCCAGTGAAATTGCAGACCCTGCCGCAGCATCAGTCCGTGACGCTTGAGGTCGGCCAGATCCGTTTCGGCCGGGAACAGGACGTGCAGCGAGGAGATCCCGTTTTGTCCTGCCAGTTCCAAGGCGCCCGCGATCAGGCGGTCGCGATAACGTGACTCCGCGGCGAGAATGCGCGCGCCGACCACCGGGGTAAAGGGAATGGCGCTAAGCAGTTTCGGGTAGTAGGCCAGGCCATGGCGTTGGTAGGCATCCGCCCAGGCCCAATCGAACACATATTCGCCGTAGGAGTGCTGCTTCATATACAACGGCATGGCGCCGGCCAGCGCATCCCCGTCTTTGAGCAGCAGATACTGCGGTGTCCAGCCTGTATCGGGGCAGGCGCAACCGGTTTCGTGCAGGGCGTGCAGGAAGGCGTATTGCAGGAACGGATCATCGCCGGCCAGCCGGTTCCAGGCTTGCGGATCAACGTCTTCAAGGGATGTTGCGACTTGCAGGTTCACGGCGGCGTCGCGTCAAAAGGCATGCGTGTCGATGATATATTAGCGCTATGAAAATAGCGATTGCACAACTGAACGTTGCGGTGGGTGATCTCGACGGCAATGCCGCGAAAATCAGCGACGCCGCCCGCCGCGCAAAAGCATCAGGCGCCAGCCTGTTGCTGACCACCGAACTGGCTTTGTCGGGTTATCCGCCGGAAGATCTGCTGTTGCGGGATGATTTTTTCCAGGCCTGCGACCGCGTGTTCCAGCGGCTGATCGCGGAAGTCACCGGTATCACTCTGGTTCTCGGGCATCCGCACCAGATCGGTGGCAAACGTTACAACGCGGCTTCGGTGATCCGTGACGGCAAGATCATTGCCACGTATCTGAAACGCACGCTGCCTAACTATACGGTGTTCGACGAGGAGCGCTACTTCGATTCCGGGGATGCGCCCTGCGTGTTCGAGCATGAAGGCGTGCGAGTCGGCATCAATATCTGCGCCGACGTCTGGGAAGAGCCCGCGGCGCGGGCGGCTCGTGATGCGGGTGCGCAACTGTTGTTGGTGCTCAATGCGTCGCCGTATCACGTCAACAAATTGCTCACACGTTATGAGGTGGTGCGTGAGCGTATCGGCAAAACCGGGATGGCTGTGGTCTATGCCAATCAGGTCGGCGGCCAGGACGAGTTGGTATTTGATGGTGCATCTTTTGCGGTCGATGGTCGTGGTGAACTGACGCATCAGTTTCCGGCGTTCAAGGAGATCGTAGGGTTGGTCGAAATTTCCGGCGGTGTACCCCAAAAAGGGGAGATTGCACCGGTTACCACGCTGGAGCAGGATGTTTACGCTGCCTTGACCATGGGTGTGCGCGACTATCTGGGCAAGAACGGTTTTCCGGGCGCATTGCTGGGGTTGTCCGGAGGTATTGATTCTGCTTTAACGCTGGCGGTTGCCGTTGATGCTCTCGGTGCGGACAAGGTACATTCGGTGATGATGCCTTCGCAGTACACCGCAGGGATGAGCTGCGAGGATGCCAAGGCGCAGGCGCAGACCATGGGTGCGAAGTATTCCGAAATCGCGATCCGGCCGATGTTTGATTGTTTCCGTACGGCGCTCGCTGACGAGTTTCGCGGGCTGAAGGAAGATGTCACCGAAGAGAATTTGCAGGCCCGCATCCGCGGCACGCTGCTGATGGCGATGTCGAACAAGACCGGCGCGATCGTGCTGACCACCGGCAACAAGAGTGAAATGGGCACCGGCTACGCCACGCTGTATGGCGATATGGCCGGCGGGTTTGCGGTGCTCAAGGACATCAAGAAAACGCTGGTTTACCGGCTATGCGAATACCGCAATGCGCTGAGTCCCGTGATTCCGCGGAGGGTTATAGAGCGTCCGCCCTCGGCGGAGCTGCGGCCCGACCAGAAGGATCAGGACAACCTGCCGCCCTATGATGTGCTGGACGCGATCATGGAAGCTTATGTCGAGCAGTATCGCAGCCCGCAGGAGATCATTGCCATGGGTTTTGCGCAGGCTGATGTCGACAAGGTGGTCAGGCTGCTGCGGATCAGTGAATACAAGCGGCGCCAGGCGCCGGTCGGCATCCGCATCACCAACCGCGGGTTCGGCAAGGACTGGCGTTACCCCATTACCAACAAGTTCAGGCACTGACCGCAGGCATCTGGGTCCTGTGCTATTCTTTTTGTCATTCCACTGCGTTTTCCGGAGCCACCATGAAAAAAATCGAGGCCATTTTCAAGCCGTTCAAGCTGGATGAGGTGCGTGAGGCGCTGTCCGAGATCGGTGTCAGCGGACTGACCGTAACCGAGGTCAAGGGCTTCGGCCGGCAGAAGGGGCATACCGAACTTTATCGCGGCGCGGAATATGTCGTCGATTTCCTGCCAAAGGTTAAAGTCGAGGTTGTCGTTGCCGACAAGATGCTGGATGCCGCCATTGATGCGATGGTGAAAGCTGCGCGTACCGGCAAGATCGGCGACGGCAAGATTTTCGTCAGCGATGTGTCGCAGGTGATCCGCATCCGTACCGGCGAGACCGACGAGGCTGCTGTCTAGTTTGCTGCGTTATTTGGTGCTGTTGCGCGAGCCTCGTAACAGCACCAGCACGGCTCCGCCACCACCCTCGGTCTGCGGCGCCTGGCAGTAGGCCAGGACTTCATCGCGCTGCGCCAGCCATCCCGACAGTTTTTTCTTTAACACCGGCTCGCGGTTCGGTGAACTCAATCCTTTTCCGTGCACGATGCGCACGCAGCGCAGGCCGTTGCGTAGGGCATGGGCGAGGAATGCTGCGGTAAGAATCCGCGCTTCCGCTGCGGTATGTCCATGGAGATCCAGGTGATCCTGGATTTTCCAGTGGCCGCGCCGCAGTTTGCGGATGTGCTGCTGGGATAAACCGTCGCGGCGGAACAGCAGTTCCTCACCCGTTTCCAGGCCCTGTTCCCAGGCCGGGTGGTCGCTGAGCGTGTCGAGGAGCGCTTCCTGATCGTCGCGCTGCCGTTGGGCGGCGACCGGATGGGGTTTGGGTCTGATCAGGGATGCGCGATTGGTGGGGGCTAGCGGTTTTACATCCGCCAGCGCGGCGCGCAACAGTTCGGATTCTTCAGGGGCAATGGATGCGCTGTGCGGACGGTTCCGTTTCACAGCGCATCTCCTCAGGTCCGGACCGCGGTCAGACCAGGCCTTTGCTTTCCAGGTATCGCTGCGCGTCGAGCGCCGCCATGCAGCCGGTGCCGGCGCTGGTGACTGCCTGACGGTAAACATGATCCTGCACGTCGCCGGCGGCGAATACGCCGGGGACGCTGGTCGCGGTGGCGTTGCCGGTGTTGCCGCCATGGGTTTCGATATAGCCGTTTTTCATTTCCAGCTGGCCCTCGAAAATGTCCGTATTCGGCTTGTGGCCGATGGCGATGAACACGCCCTGCAATTGCTTGTCGGTCGTAGCGCCGGTCTTGGCGTGTTTGATGCGCATTCCGGTTACGCCGGTGTTGTCGCCGAGCACTTCGTCGAGTGTGTGATCCCACATTACGGTCGCTTTGCCGGCGGCGACGCGCTCGTTCAGCTTGTCGATGAGGATGGCTTCCGCGCGGAACTTGTTGCGGCGGTGGACGATGGTAACGTGTTTGGCGATGTTGGTGAGGTAGAGTGCTTCTTCAACTGCGGTGTTACCGCCGCCGATGACTGCGACTTCCTGGTTTTTGTAAAAGAAACCGTCACAGGTTGCGCAGCCGGACACGCCTTTGCCCATGAATTTTTCTTCCGAGGGCAGGCCCAGGTACATTGCTGAAGCCCCTGTGGCAATGATCAAGGCATCGCAGGTGTAGGTGCCTTGGTCGCCGATCAACGTAATCGGGGTTTCTTTCAGTTTTACGGTATGAATGTGATCAAAGATCATTTCGGTGTTGAAGCGCTCCGCGTGCTTCTGAAAGCGCGCCATCAGGTCAGGGCCCTGCACGCCATCGGCGTCGGCAGGCCAGTTATCCACATCGGTGGTGGTCATCAACTGGCCACCCTGGGCCATGCCGGTAATCAGCACAGGTTTGAGGTTGGCGCGAGCTGCGTAAACGGCTGCGGAGTAGCCTGCGGGGCCTGAGCCGAGGATGAGAACACGGCAATGTTTGGTCATTGTGGTCATGGGATATTGAGTATTGATGCTGAGGGGAATTGAAAATAATGCGTAAACCGTGACTTTAGCAGGTTGGTGCTACGCCCGCGATAACAAGGGGTGAACCCGATAAGTGACGTAACTCCTTGCTATATAATCAAAACTCGCTGTTTCAAGCGGGCAAAGGCCGCATTTCCGGGCATTAAAAGCGGCATAAATCGAGGGTTGAGATGGGCAGTTGCCGTGTCAGCGCATTGTCTCTGCTGGGCTTCGCCGTTGCCTTTGCTTTACTGGCGCTGGCTCGTCCGGCTATCGGTGCCGCAAGCGCTTCCGATGACGGCATTATTCTGGTCAGCAGCAGTGCTCTCAGTCTTGACCGCTATTTCAGATTTTCTTCACGTAAGGCGCCGGTT
>JBIIZE010000144.1:0-5596 GCA_044346435.1 Burkholderiales bacterium | reverse complement strand
CGAGCGGGTGGGAAAGGCAGAACACCAGACCGGTCTGCACCTCCTTTAATGCGGCCAGCCGGCGAGCCGGTGTCAGCAGGTTCAGCCGGCCGTGCTGGTCATCGTCGCCGAACTCACCCCAGTTGGACCCTTCAGGACGCTGTTTCCACCGCTTTGCCATGCCCGCCTCCGTATCGCTCTCCGTATGACCGACTGCGCCGCTTACTCCAGCGTGATGTTCGCCGCCTTGACCACCTTCGCCCACTTGGCGATTTCCGCTTTCAGCCACACCGCAAATTCCTGCGGCGAATTGCCTACCGGGACGCCACCCTCGCTGTCAAAGCGTTTGCGAACCTCCGGCAGTTTCACGATGGCCACGATTTCGCGATTGAGCAGCTGAATCACCGGTTCCGGCGTGCCCCTGGGCACAAAAATGCCCTGCCAGGTACCGGACTGGAAACCTTTCAGTCCGGCCTCAGAGATTGTCGGCAGGTCCGGAAACAGCTGGGAACGTTCCAGACTGGTCACCGCAACACCGCGCAGTTTGTTGCCGCGAATGTGCGGCATCACCGACGGCATTGTCGCAAACACCACCTGGATGCGCCCCGACAACAGATCCAGAATCGAACCGGAGGCGCCTTTATACGGCACATGGGTCATGCGCGTTTTCGCCATCAGATTGAACAGTTCGCCGGCCAGATGCGGTCCGCCACCGTTGCCCGAAGAACCGAAATTCAATTCACCCGGTTTTGCCTGCGCGAGTTTGATCAGATCCTGCACCGAATTCACCGGCAGCGAGGGATTGACCACCAGGATCTGCGAGGCGGTGGACGCGAGCGTGATCGGCGCCAGATCGCGCTCCGAGTCATAAGGCAGTTTTTTGTAGAGGCTGGGATTGACCCCGAAGGAACTGCCGACCAGCAGCAGGGTGTAACCGTCCGGCGCCGCGCGTGCGACCAGCTCTGCCGCCAGTACACCGCCGCCGCCGCCACCACGGTTATCCACAACGAACTGCTGACCCAATTGTCTGGTCAGCTCGCCGGCGACCATGCGCGCCACAAAATCGGCATTGCCGCCGGCCGATTGCGCCACAATAAAACGCACCGGACGTGTCGGATACGCGCCGCGGATGTCGGCCGCAGATGCGGCGACGGCGCACAGTCCCAGACTCATCGCTGCCATCGCAGCAGCAATCCGCAAGACCATGCTCATCGCCCCTTGAATACCGGTTTGCGCTTTTCCATGAAAGCGCGCCGACCTTCAATAAAATCCTCGCTGGCGCCGCAATCCTTCACCAATTGCTCACACAAGGCGTTGTCGCGGTCCGCAGGGTCCTTCATCAGTTCATCGACCACACGCTTGGCCGTAAGAATCGACAACGGTGCATTTTCCGCCATGCTTAGCGCCCACGACCTGACGGTGTTTTCCAGTTCATCCACCGGCACCACCTCGTTGACGATGCCCATGCGCAAGGCCTGATCGGCCTTGTATCGGCGCGCGGTAAAAATGAATTCCTTGGCAACAGACGGCCCGACCAGTTCCACCAGCCGGCGCAGGCCTTCCATGCCGTAGCCAATGCCCAGGCGCGCGGCGGGAATGCCGAATTGCGCGTCGTCGGAGCAGATGCGCATGTCGCAGCTCAGTGCCAGCGACATGCCGCCACCGATGCAGTAGCCGCGGATCATCGCCACTGTCGGTTTGCCGGTGCCACGGAGGATTGCACGCATTCCGGACGAGACCTTTGAGTATTTTTCCTGCGCATCGGCATTGGCGCGTTCGTCTTCGAATTTGGAAATGTCCGCGCCGGCCACAAAAGACTTGTCGCCCGCACCGGCATGGACGATGACCCGCACGCTGTCGTCTTTGGAAAAGGCATCCAGCACTTCACCCGCGGCCTGCCACATTTCCAGCGACACCGCGTTACGGCGCTCCGGGTTGTTGAAAATCAGGAAGCCGATCGGCCCTTCCTGCCTAGCCACAATCTTGTCAGTTGCTGTTTTCATGAATGCTCCCTTTTCAGTTTCGAGGATCCGGCAACCCGCAACGCGTCGCCTTTACTTTGTTTATTCCGCGAACCAACAAATACCGCGACCCGGGCGCCGCGTCTACGCCCTGTCCGCATGGTGTTGCATGGCTTAGCGGCCGGGCTGCACTTCGGGATTGAGGAAATTGCGCGGTTCATGCACCTCGCCGCGCATCCAGGCGAGGATGTTGTCCGCGGCAATCGTGCCCATGCGCGCCATCGCATCCGTTGTTGCCGCGGCGATATGCGGCGTGACGATTAGATTCGGCAGCGTAAACAATGGATTCCCGGCACCCGGCGGCTCGACCGCATAGGTATCCAGCCCGGCGCCGGCAAGGTGTCCGGACTGCAGTGCGTCGAGCAGCGCCGCCTCGTCCACCACCGGTCCGCGCGAGGTATTGATCAGCAAGGCACCAGGCTTCATGCGCGCAAACTGCGCCGCGCCGATCAGACCACGCGTTTTGTCAGTCAGCGGACAATGCAGACTGAGGATATCGATGCGCTCCAGCAGGCGATTGAGATCGGGTTCCACGCTCATGCCGGGCGGCGGCGTGATCGCCGACCGCGTATGAATGATCACTGTTGCACCGCAGGCCTGCGCCAGCTTTGCGGTGCGTTCGCCGATCTGGCCGTGGCCCACGATACCAACGGTGCGGGTACGAAAATCGCGGATGAACAAATCCAGATTTCGCCAGCCGCCGGCCCGCGTTTCACGGTCAAAACGCGGCAGTTCCCGCGTCAGCGCCAGCATCAGCGCCAGAGAATGTTCAGCCACGGCATCAGCATTGGCGCCACCGGTCACCATCACGGCGATGCCCAGACGCGTGGCAGCGGCAATATCCACCGAATCGACACCGGCGCCGTGTTTGGCGATGATTTTCAGCCCCGAAGCCGCCGCAAGCACTCGGGCGGTCAACGGCGGCGAACCGCGCAACAGGATAGCCGCCGGATTGTGCCGCGCCAGAGCCGCGATCAGATCGTCCTCACTGATCGAGTTGGTCATGAAGGCGGGTTCCATGCCACCATCGCGCAGCAGCTTCTGGGCCAGATCGGAAACGGTTTCTGCGGTCACCAGCACTATCGGATTGTTCAACGGCCACTCCCGGTCGGTTCAGCCCCTGCGGGGCGGCACCCGCATTATCCCATTCCGCGGTACAAAAACTTGTTGCCCCCGGTCCGCCCAATGCCACTAGAATGAGCGCGTCGGTGATGTGCTCAAAAAATCCGCACACGCCGCGTCCCATGTGTCCTACCGCATTGGAGGAGAAATTTATGCATCGCAGCACCCGCATCACGCTTGGCCTGTTCGCCATACTGCTGTCCGGTCCCGCCATAATCCAGCATGCCGCAGCCCAGCAATACCCCACCCGACCGATCCGCGTCATCGTGCCCTTCCCGGCGGGCGGCAATGTTGACGTTTTTTCGCGCGTGCTGTTTCGCCAGGTTGAAAGCGAAATCGGCACCACCTTCGTCATCGACAATCGCGGCGGCGCCAACGGCATTGTCGGCGCCGATACCGTGAAAAACGCAACGCCCGACGGCTACACGGTGATGAACACATCCTTCGGTTTTGCCGTCAACCCGTCCATTCACAAAAAACTGCCGTTCGACATCGTGCGCGACTTCACGCCGATCACCAATGTCGCCACCGGTCTCGGCTATATGATGGTGGTGCATCCCAGCCTTCCGGTAAAAAACACCGCCGAACTGCTGGAAGTAGCGAAGAAACAAACGCTGCGTTACAGCACTGCCGGTGTCGGCAACGGCCAGCATCTGGCCGGCGCGCTGCTCGCCAGCATGGCCAAGGTCGAGATGATGCATGTGCCCTACAAAGGCGGCGGACCGGCGATGACGGCAGTGGCCAGCGGCGAAGTCCAGCTCCACTTCCCCGCAGCCTCGGTCGGCCAACCCATGCACAAGGCCGGACGCGTACGGGCCATCGCCTTTACCGGCGCCAAACGCCTGACGACCATGCCGGAACTGCCCACCATCGGTGAAACCGTTCCCGGTTATGTCGGCGACGCGGGCTGGCACGGCATGTTCGGGCCGGCGAAACTGCCGGCTCCGATCGCCCTCAAGCTGCAAAAAGCCGTGCACAAGGCGCTGCAGGAACCGAAGATTCATGCCTACTTCGTCGACAACGGTTATGAACCCAACGGCGATCCGCCCGAGGTTTGGGCCAAACAGTACCGCGCTGACGTCAAACGCTTCGCCGACATCGCCAAAGCAGCGGGAATAGAACCGCAATAATCCCTGTGCCGGCGGTCGCTTCACTGCGACCGCCGGCAGCACGTCCACGACAAAACAGCCGCCTCATTCGCCACCGTTGCAAGACTGAGCAATGACGTTAGAATCATTGCAGGATGCTTTCAGGCATCCGCCTAACGGAGGTTCCATGCGCCCCACCGCACGTCTTGCCGCACTCCTGTTTTCCGCTCTGATGCTGTCAGCAACAACGTTCACGGCATCGGCCAACTCACTGCAACCGGTCAACGCGCCGACACCGATGCCCGCGTTTCAGCTCCCGGGACTGAACGGCAGCAACGGCAGCGACACCGACCTGCGCAACAAGGTCACGGTGATCCGCTTCTGGGCTTCCTGGTGAACAACCTGCGTCAGTGAGATGCCCTCCGTGCAGAGGGCACATAACGAACTGAAAAAAGACGGCATCCAGGTCATCACGGTGTCGATCGACGGCGTGGGTGAAGCAGCAGTCAAGCCGGTTTTTGCGCGGGGCGGATACACCATGCCGGCACTGATCGACGCCAACATGGCGGTCGCCCGTGATTTCGGCGTGCGGGGCGTTCCGTCAACGGTGGTGATCGACGCCAAAGGCATGATCCGCGCACGCACCACGGGACATGTCGATTTCGACGGCGCCGAACTCCGGAATTACGCGCGCAGTCTCAACCGCAAATAATATTTCCAACAGGAGACCTGTGATGACAACAAGCTTCAATTTGCTGCGCTGGCTGGCCGCAGGACTGCTCGGTGTTACGGCGCTGTTTGCCGCGCCTGCGCAGGCGCAGACGTTGAAAGTGGGCGACAAAGCGCCGGATTTTTCGGTGATCTCCTCGACCGGAAAACCGGTCGCGCTGGCCGACTATCTCGGCAAGAAAAACGTGGTACTGTTTTTCTATATCGCCGCTTTCACCGACACCTGAACCAGCGAAATCGTGGCCTTCCAACTTGATCTTCCCAAGTTCGAGGCCGCCAACGCCCAGGTCCTGGGCGTCAGCGTCGACTTCAACAACGCCAACACCATCTTCGCCGAACGGCTCGGCCTGCGTTTCCCCTTGCTCAGCGACACGCGCCGCATCATGACCCGCGAATACGGCGTACTCAACGACAATCCGGCGATGGCCAATGACGCCAAACGCATCGCCGGTTATCTGCGCGCCAAACGCGCCTGGTTCATCATCGACAAGGCCGGCGTGATCCGCTACGCCAAGGTCGAAGACCCGCGCGGCATCATGCCCAACGACGAACTGATCGAAGCGCTGCAGAAAATCCAGTAAGCCTTTGCACAGCAAAAAGGGCGGTGCATTCCTGCACCGCCCTTTTTTTCATCCGGCGCCCAGCTCAGTCGAGCTT
>JBIIZE010000086.1:0-7332 GCA_044346435.1 Burkholderiales bacterium | reverse complement strand
CCACTTTTTCGATGACGGCTTTGGCGCGAGCATCTTTCAAGTGGCGTAGGCGGAACTCCACCGGATCGGCACCCGCCGCTTCGGCCAGTTCATCGATAAAACATTCAATGGCATAGGCGTTGGCATGGCCACCAAGTGCGCGTAATGCCGAGGTACGCAGCGGCGATTGGCGAATCAGGTGGTTGGTGACTTTCTGGTTCGGAAAGTCATACAAGGGCACTGCATTGCGATGGCTGCCGCCGCCGGGCAGCGGCGGATTGCCGGGTTTAGCCGCGGGCAGCGGTTTTTCCAGATGCCAGGCCGCGAGCAGATTGACGCCGCCCTTGCCGCCGGGGCGCGTGCTGTGCGCGTGACTCCACAGCTCATGACCCCAGTTGACGATATTGCCTTTGTCGTCGAGCGAGGCATTCAGCCTTACCACCATCGGCGAGCTGAAGGGCTCCCAGGCGAATTCATCTTCGCGCATCCACTGCACACGCACCGGCTTGCCCGGCACCGCGCGCGCCAGCAGCACGGCGTCGAGCGTGACGTCATCGGCGGCGTTGTGGCCGTAACAGCCCGCACCTTCAGCGTGGGTGATGATGATGTCACTCTCAGGCAAACCCAGCACCTGCGCCATGTCGCCGCGCAGCGGATAGATGCCCTGACTGTGCGTCCAGATCCACACCTTGCCGCTGTCCGCACCGCTGCCCCATTGCGCCAGCGCGCAGGACGGCGCCAGTGATGCATGGGCGAGGTAGGGTTTGGTGTATTCGGCACTGAACTGCTTCGCGCCTGCGGTTGAAGGGTCACCCTTGGCGTTGATGACTTCGCTTTCCGCCTGCGCCTGCAACGTCAGCAAATGGCGCGGATCGTTGGCGGGCAACTCAGGGCCGTTATTCCATTGCGCGATGCGCGCAAGACGGCGCTCGGCGCGGATCGCCTGCTCTTCGCGCCGGGCTACGACACCGAGAAAATTGCCGTCGCGCACAACAGCAACCACGCCGGGCATCTGCTCGACTTCCTTGAGATCGATGGCCTTCAGCGTCGCCTTCGGTCCCGGCGGACGGCTGATGCGTCCGTGCAGCAGGCCCGGCGGCTGCATGTCCTGCACGAAGGATGGTTTGCCTGTGACCTTGTTCGGAATATCAACGCGTTCCAGCGAAGTGCCGACCACCACATGTTCCTGCGGCAGCTTGGCGCTGACATCAAAAGTCGCTTCGCGCGCCAGCAGATCCGGCGTGGCGAGTTCCCAGTACGTCACCGAGCCGCCGCCGCGCGCGGAGACCACGCCGTCGGCAACCGTGAGGCTTTCGAGTGTCACGCCGAGTTTCTGTGCAGCGCGGGTCAGCAGCAGGTCGCGCGTTTCCGCAGCGACATGGCGCAGCGCGAGTCCGCTTTCCTGGATCGAGCGGCTGCCCGAAGTGATGCCTTCATCAGGACTGAACGCGGTGCTCGCTGCCTTCAGGCGAATGCGCGAGACGTCGATATCGAGTTCTTCCGCGGTCATCTGCATCACCGCGGTAAGGATGCCCTGACCGATTTCGACTTTGCCGGTGTACAGCGTCACTGTGCCGTCGGCATTGATGGATAACCAGCGATCGAGACGGCGGTTGGTATCGAGGCTGCCCGGCAGTTTGCGTGCGGGAGCTGCAGTATTTGCTTGCGCCATTATTATTCTCCCCGGAGTTCTTTGGCGGCGCGTTTGATCGCGCGCAGGATGCGGCTGTGCGTGCCGCAGCGGCAGAGGTTGCCTTCGAGCGCCTTGCGGATCTCGGTGTCCGACGGATTGTTGTTGACGTCGAGCAAGGCTTTCGCCGACATCAGGATGCCGCTGGAACAGTATCCGCACTGCGCGGCCTGTTCGGCGATGAAGGCCTGCTGCAGCGGATGCATCGCAGCGTCCGTGCCGAGCGCTTCCACCGTAGTGATCTGTTTGCCGACAACCGCGGATACCGGTACGTCGCAGGACTGCACCGGTTTGCCATCAATGATCACGGTGCAGGCGCCGCACTGGCCGAGACCGCAGCCGTAACGCGAGCCGATCAGTCCGAGGTCATTGCGCAACGCGTAGAGCAGCGGGGTTTCCGCGTCGGCCTGCACTTCGCGCGGTTTGCCGTTTACCTGTATCGTCAGAGCCATATAAATTTACCAATAAAAACAGTTAGTTATAAATAACCCGCCTTGCCGTTACCGGCCTGCAGGCCTATACTGCGCATCCCCTCAACTGCCGTTCCGCACCGCTCATGTCCGATCGCAACGAGACCGACGCCATCGAAGCGCGCATCGCCGAGCTCAAACTCGAGCATCGCGATCTCGACGACGTGATCTTCCGGCTCACACAGACACCGGTGATTGATCAGTTGCAGTTGCAGCGGATGAAAAAACGCAAGCTGATGGTCAAGGATCAGATCGCACTGCTCGAGCGGCAACTGACGCCGGACATCCCCGCTTAAGCCGCCATACGGCGGGCACGCACCGCCAGCCACACCAGCGCAATTCCCAGCAGCACAAACCACAGCAGCGACCAGCCGGGTATCGTCAGGCCGAGGAAACGCCATCCGGCTTCGGCGCATTCCCCCGAACCCGACAATACCTTTTCCAGCATGCGCATCACCGCATACTGGTCAAGCATGTACGAAAGCCCGGGACCGCAGGCCGGCACCTGGTCCGGCGGCAGGTTCTGCAGCCAGATATGGCGCGCGGCAATGCCGGCACCGGTGGCTGCGCTCAATCCGCCGAACACGGCATAGACGGCTGCGCCGGTTTTGCCCGGTCCATGCAGTGCCGCGAGCACAAAAACCAGACCCAGCACGATAAACGCGACGCGCTGGAATACGCACAGCGGACAGGGTTCCAGGCCTTCGACATGCTGCAGATAGAGACCGAAGCCCAGCAGCGCGGCGCAGATAATCGCACCCAGCAGATAACCGATACGTTTGTTCATAAGCTCCATACTTTACACATAAGCCAGCAGCCGGCCGCAGGCAATGATACCGATCCAGATCAGCAGCGAAATCACCGCATGCAGCCTGGCCATTGCCGGCACCGCAACATTGCTGTCCCAAGCGGCGGCCGTGCGAAACACGCCGGCGTGAAACAGTGCTGCATTAAGACCGGCACAGAACAGCAAAGACATCTTGATCACAAACGCCGGATTGGCGATCAGATCCCCGGCGTGCGCGACAAACATCAGAAAACCCGACGGCACGATCAACAACAGCGCGCCGAAACTCCAAGGCAGCGCATGACGCGCCAGTGCTCGCACCGGCAATGCCTTCGTCAAACCCAACAGCCGCAGATCGAACACCAGCACAGAACCGACCAGCATGACAAAACCCAGGATGTGCACAATCTCGACCGCCGGATACAGCCAGAGTTCCTGACGCATGGCAACGGCCAGCGGCAGGCGCTCGATCGCGGCGAGCGGCGCGCCGGGATCGGTCATCGCAACTCGACGGTTTTGCCGCCGACGATAATGCGCTCGGCGCGCATTTCATCCGGTTTGCTGCGATTGGGATAACCAACGACGGTCACCGTGCTGCCCGACTTGAGATCCGCCGGCGGCAGTCCGCGCGCAGTCATCCGCGACGGCGGTGCAAGCACGGCTTGCCAGGTCTTGCCCGGTGTCACCAGCCGGATATGACCGTGGGGATGCTCATATCCGGATTCGGCGATGGTGCCGGTGAGCTTGAGTTCCTTGCTGCTGTCGTATTCACTCCAGCCATGATGTGCCAGCGCCGGCAGCCCCGTTACGGCTGCAAGCGTTGTTGATGCGGCCAACAATAAAATTTTCAGCATGTCCGGACTCCTCTTCCGCCACGCGGATTGGGCGGGCGCGTTACTCGGGCGCGTTACTTTATACTTAATCGAATATGCGAGTCACGCGCAGCATTACCATCGATGAATCGGAGTTGACCGAACGCTTCATCCTGGCGTCCGGGCCCGGCGGCCAGAACGTCAACAAGGTCGCGACCGCGGTCGAACTGCGCTTTGATGTGGCAAATTCGAAAAGCCTGCCCGCAGCGGTGCGCGAACGCCTGGTAACACTCGCCGGCAAACGGCTGTCCTCGGCCGGCATCCTGGTGATTGCCGCGCAGTGCTTCCGCAGCCAGCCGCGCAACCGCGAGGACGCGCGCGAACGTCTGGCCGCGCTGATCCGCGAAGCGGCGACACCGCCCAAACTGCGCCGCGCCACCCGCCCCTCGAAAGCCGCCAAGCGACGCCGTGTCGATGACAAGCGCCAACTGGGGGCGCGCAAACGCGAACGCAGCGGCAGTGGCTGGGATTAATCGCATCAGCATCCTCAGAAACTCTAATATTTCAATAAAAACAAATACTTGTCTCGATCAGGCGGCGCTGAATTCCGGATCAATTTGTCATCACAAACTGCTAAACTCCGCCGCCAGAAGGAATAAAGCCGTTCTTGCAAGCGTTTGCCAGCAGCAAGTCATTGAATCGCATCAACAACCACGGGAGATTGTTTAATGAAACACGTACTGATCGCCGCCCTCATCGGCACCTCGACGCTGCTCGCCAGCGGCACCGCGTTCGCTCAAGCCAAGCCGGAAGACGTCATCAAATACCGCAAAGGTCTTTACACCGTGACGGCATGGCATATGCGACCGCTGGGCGCCATGGTCAAAGGCCAGATGCCGTTTGATCAGGCCGTGTTTCTGAAAAACGCTGAAGTCGTCGCCACCATGGCATCCCATGCGCCCGACGCGTTTGCTGCCGGCTCCGACAAGGGCGCTGAAACCCGCGCCAAGCCGGAAATCTGGTCTGATGCCGCCGGCTTCAAAAAGGTGATGGACGGTTTCCAGGCTGAATCCGCCAAGATGGTGCAAGTGGCCAAGACTGCCAAGGACGTTGATGCCGTGCGTGGCCAGTTTGCCGCCCTCGGCAAATCCTGCGCCGCCTGCCACGATAACTTCCGCACCAAATAATCGGGGCGTTGCAGCATTCAATAAAAAAGCCGCCTTCGGGCGGCTTTTTTATTTCTGCATGAGCCATCAGATTTTGATCAATGTCCAAACCCCGGCTGCGCAAACCGCCAGCAATACCAGCGCCAGCAGCGTGCTGCGCATCGTCGCCGGTGCAGTCCCCGCAGGCAAATGCTTGCGCCCGGTAAACATCGGTTTGATCAGGTTCTCCGATTTGTACAACAGGTAATACAGCACCGCGCCGATATGCACGCCGATCAGCGCCAGCAGCACATTGAAGTTGTACTTGTGGATGGTCGTCAGCCAGTCACTCAGTTCCTTGGTGACGTGTTTGTAGAGCGGCCCTTCGGTCAGGATGTCGTCATTGGAAAACAGCCCGGTGCCGGTCTGCACCAGCACGCAAAGCAGGATCAGCACCACACTGATGCCGCCCAGCGGATTGTGACCCGCGAACTTCGCCGCAGTACGTGAAGGCAGCGTGCGGATATAAGCGATCACCGCACCGGGACCGTAGACAAAATCGCTGAATCGCGCATGGGTGCTGCCGACAAAACCCCAGATCACCCGGAACAGCACCAGTGCCAGCACGGCGTAACCGGAGTACAGATGCCACTCCATCCACTCCATCTCGCCGGACAGCCACGAGAATGCGATCAGCAGCACCAGCGTCCAGTGAAAAAACCGGACCGGAATATCCCAGACCAGCATTGCGCCGGCACTCTTTTGCGTTTCCGCCATGTTTATCTTCCCCTTTTGAAACGTAACCTTCCGGATGGCCGCAATGTCGCCATTACGGCAGCGACTGCTGCTTGAGCGTCACGTAATCCACTTTACCTGAACCGAGCAGCGGCAGCGTATCCACTTTCAACACCCGCCTTGCCACCGCCAGATCCTGCGCATTGATCAGACGTGCCGCATGCAGCAGCGCGATGCGGTCCAGTTTGGGATCAGTGGTCAGCAGCACCGTGCTTTCGCCGGTATTGGTCATTTCCACCAGCGCGGCATGTTTGAAATCGGGGGAAGCCTGGTAAGCGATGTGTTCGACGCGCTCCAGCGACACCAGCTCGCCGGCAATCTTGGCGAAGCGTTTGACACGGCCATGGATGGTGACAAAACCGTCCTCGTCGACACTGACCACGTCGCCGGTGTTGTACCAGCCGGCACCCAGCTCGGAACGCGGTGGTTGCAGTACGCCGGGCGCATCCGAGAACATATAACCCAGCATCAGATTGGGTCCGCGCACATGCAGCACCCCGCCCTCCTCGATACCGGGCACCGGGACGATGCGGTATTCGATCCCGGACAAAAAACGCCCCACGGTTCCGGCACGGAACGCCAGTGGCGTGTTGAGCGACATCGCCGGCCCGCACTCGGTAGCGCCATAACCCTCGTAAACACGCAGGCCGAATTTGCTGAACCATAATTTCGACACTTCGGGATTGAGTTTCTCGCCACCGGAAATCACGAAGCGTGCACGGTAAAAGTCATAGGGATGCGCCTGGCGCGCGTAATTGCCGAGGAAGGTACTGGTGCCGAAAATATAGGTGCAGTCCCGGGTATAGGCGTATTCAGGGATCACCTTGTAATGCAGGGGATTGGTATAGAGGAACAGGCGCGTGCCCGACAGCAGCGGCATCAGCGTGCAGGCAATAAGGCCGAAGGTGTGGTACATCGGCAGTGCATTGAGGTATTTGTCGTCGGGTCCGAAATCGATTGCTGCGCGCAGCTGCGCCATCACGCCGAGCATGGTGTCGTGGCTGATCACCACACCCTTGGGCCGCGCTTCGGAGCCGGAAGTGAACAACACAATGGCCGGTGACGCCGGATCCGGCGCCGGCAGCGCCGAACCGGGCCGCAGCAGCGCGGCAATGATCCACAGCTTGTCAGCCAGAGTCATCGACTCGCGCAGATCCTCCAGATAGACGATGCGGCAGCTCTCAAGGGCCGTCAGCAGGTGTTCGAGATGTGCGGCCTGGATGAATGCGCGCGAGGTAATCACCGTCCGCAGCGATCCTGCAACGCAGGCGGTGCGCAGGGCCTCAATGCCGCTGGAGTAATTGAGCATGGCGGCAACGCGGCCGCGGGACGTCAGGCCGAACACCAGACAGACGGTCGCGCCGAGATTGGGCAGCATCACGCCGACCCTTTCACCGGGCGCGGTGAAACCCGCGGTCAGTCGCCCGAGTGCCAGGCTGCCCTTGAGCAGGTCGCCGTAGGTGTTCACCTGACGGCGCAGGTCTTCGATGATGCGGGTACGGCGGCCGTACAGCGACGATGCCGCCAACAGTGCTTCAAACAGCGTGCGGCGCGGCGCGGCATCCGCCATTGACTGCTGGAGTATGCGCAGAAGGTCGTCGGCCTGCTGCCGCCGGCGCGCGCTGCCGGCGCCACCGCGCGCGGCAAACTGCGT
>JBIIZE010000085.1:0-7340 GCA_044346435.1 Burkholderiales bacterium | reverse complement strand
ACCGGGGTTGTGGTGCGCTGCCGTCCGGTAGGCATGCTGAAAATGGAAGATGAAGCCGGCGATGACACCAAGATCCTCGCCGCCCCCATCGACAAGCTGACACCGCTGTATTCAAAAATACGCAAACCACAGGATCTTCCTGCAAGCACGCTTGCGCAGATTTCGCATTTTTTCGAACACTACAAGGATCTCGAACCCGGCAAATGGGTCAAGGTCATCGGATGGGTCGGCGCCGAAGAAGCCAAACGCGAGATCCTGGACGGCGTCAAATGCTACAAGAAGGCCGCAAAAAAACCGAAATTCTGAGTGTCAATGGCCTGATGCCCGCGGCCTGCTCACCCTCCTGAGAATCAGGTAACCGACGATCGCGGAGATCGCGGAACCCAGCAATATGCCGACGCGTTCGTCGACCGGCAGAGCCAGTGCCTGTTCGCTCTTGAACGCCAGGCTGCCGATGAACAGGCTCATCGTGAAGCCGATACCCGTCAGAACAGCAACACCGTAAAAACTCCCCCAGGTCGAACCCTGCGGGAGCCGGGCCCAGCCCGCAGCGATCAACGCGCCGGAAACGGCCATGATCCCTGCCTGCTTGCCGACAAAAAGACCCAGCGCAATGCCTGCGGTAATCGGATGCATCAGATCAGCCAGCGCCATGCCTTCGAAAGAAACACCCGCATTGGCAAAAGCAAAAAGCGGCAGAACCGCAAACGTGACGGAACCATGAAGATCACGTTCGAGTTGCCGCGACGGCGAAGGTTTACCCTGGCTGCTGCGCAACGGGATGGTTAACGCAAGCAGTACCCCGGCGATGGTTGCGTGAACACCCGACTTGAGCACGGCCGCCCACAGTATCAGTCCGACCAGGATGTAAGGTGCGACGCGCATGACGCCCATACGGTTAAGGATGATCAACACCAGCATTGCAGCGCCGGCGATATACAGGGTTACCGCTGAAGGTGTCGCCGAATAAAAAAGTGCAATGATGATAATGGCGCCGATATCATCAACAATCGCCACCGTCAGCAGAAACACCTTGAGCCCTCTTGGAATGCGGTCGCCAAGCAGCGCCAGCACACCGAGGGCAAACGCAATGTCCGTGGCTGCAGGAATCGCCCAACCGCGGGTCGCAACACCGTCTCCGGCATTGATCGCTGCGTAGATCAGCGACGGAACCGCAATTCCGCCGACTGCCGCGGCGACAGGAAGCAGCGCCTGCCGGAAGTCTGACAACTCGCCTTCAATCAGCTCACGCTTGAGTTCCAGACCGACCAGAAAAAAGAATACGGCCATCAACCCGTCATTGACCCAGAGCAACAATGGCTTGTCGATGACAAAGGCACCGACGCTGAGCACGATCGGTATTTCAAGAAAAGTGCGGTAGACCGGCGCCAGCGCCGAATTGGCAACCACCATCGCCAGGATTGCCGCGACAAATAGCAATACTCCGGGCGCGGTTTCACCCGAGATGAATTGATTCCATGAACGGATATATGCCCCGCCCTGCTTCGGCATATTCATCTCAACTCCCCGATTGCAATGGCAGGAAAGCTGCAGCGGGGGGGGGCGTAAAAAAACATCTTGGGATAGATCGTCATGGCGGCCAGGCAATTCTGCGTGATTGATTCCGACGCCAGAATATACACCAGAGCAAACTGCGCCCCAGCCACTGCCCGCCAACCCGGACGTTACTTCCCCCCCATGGAAAACGGGGTGACAGGCTGAAAGCCTGTCACCCCGCACCGTCAATTACTACAGCCCGCTTCTTCCGGATTATTCGGTCTTCTTGGGCTTACGCGTGACGTAAAGGCTGGCCACCATGGAAGTCAGGAGGACGATGCCGACGACCGACAACGCAAATCCCACGGGTATCTTGTATACATCCAGCAAGAGCATCTTGATGCCGATGAATACCAGGATAAAGGCCAGACCGTATTTGAGCAGATGGAAACGGTCGGCAAGATCCGCCAGCATGAAATACATCGCCCGCAGCCCGAGGATCGCAAAAACATTCGAGGTCAGCACGATGAACGGATCCAGTGTGATGGCAAAAATCGCCGGAATGCTGTCCACCGCAAAGATTACGTCCGTAATACCGATCATCACCATCACCACGAAAAGCGGCGTAAACCAGAGCACGCCGTCTTTCATGACCATGAATTTCTCACCATGGAAACCGTCGGTAATCCGGAAGTGGCCGCGCATCCACTTTAACAGCGGGTTCTTCTCGAGATCAGACTCCGCCTCGGCCATCATCAGCATTTTGACGCCGGTAACCAGCAGGAACAGGCCGAAGAGGTAAAGCACCCAGTGAAACTGCGAAATCAGCCACGCGCCGATCAGAATCATCACCGCACGCAGCACAATCGCGCCGATGATGCCGAGGATCAGCACACGCTTCTGGTACTGGATCGGCACGCCAAAGAACGTGAACAACATCAGGAACACAAAAATGTTGTCGACCGCGAGGGATTTCTCGATCAGGTAGCCGGTGAAAAACTCCATCGATTTTTCATTGGCCAGCTCCCGCCCGTAGTTGGCATCGAGATACCACCACAACAGACCATTGAAGACAAATGAGAGAACGACCCAGACAATCGACCAATTGAGTGCTTCCTTGAAGGAAACCTTGGCCGAGCCTTTGGATTGCAGCAAGACCAGGTCGACAATAAGAGCAACAACCACAAAGGCCGCAAATGCGGCCCACATCCACCACGTACCGATACTTTCCATTTCGAGAGTCCCCTGCTGATGACTGTTTTCATCTGCGCTGGACGCAGGCCGCATACGCGAACCTTCGCCAGCTCTTGGCGAAGGTCTCGCTCGGACCGTGATGGCCCCCTGGACGCCGGGGGAAGAATTCCCCGGAGTGACGACGCTCAGGTAGGTGAGCTACTCCCCTTCTATCCGGCGGACGGCTTCTGGCCATCCGTTCGGCAATTCAGATACTTTACTTACTTGAAGCCGTAACTTGCCATAACCACTCCCCGCATTGATCACCCCTTTCATCTGTAAATCTGGTGCCCATGTTCCGACCACCACCAGAATCAAACTCCTGCACAGTTCACTATGATCATGCCGATTCAAATAAGTTCTTAAAAGCGGACATGTTTTTTGTAACCCTGCGATGCAGGATTATTCAAACGACGCCGAACCAACGAATTCAAAAAAAATCCCGCCACGAGGGCGGGATTTCAAAGCCCTGCCAAAGGGGAGGGTGCTACTGCAGGGATAGGGTCAGCAAAACAACGGCTGCAGCGCTGAGACCGGCGGGCAAGCCGATGGTTTCGATGCGGGACACGGCACGACCAACGACAATTTCAACCGGCACCTTAACGACCTCGAGAACGCGGTTGGTCACCGAATCCTCGAGCATGCGGGTCAGGGAATTCTTGCGCGCAGTACCCATGACGATTTGGTTCACCTGCAGTCGATTCGCCACGTCCCGTATGGCTTCAGCCTTGTCACCGAACTCGACGTAGTCGGTATGCTGAATCGCGGCACGGTTAAGCAGATCCTTCGCCGGGGCCAAGGCGCGTTCCGCTTCCTGACGGTGATAGGCCTCATGATCATGGCGGCTGACAAAACGGGCAATATACTGGGAGAACGGCACACGCACGTGCAGCAGGTGCACTTCCAGTTTCGACCCGGCGGCATGGCGGGCGATCACATGCTCGACTGCCTTGAGCGAGTTGGCTGAAGCATCCACCGGGAGAAGCAGCCGGGTCACACCAGCCGCAGCAGGCGCCAAAGGGGCCACGCCGGGTTCAACCACAGGCCCGGCCACGCGGGCTCGGGCCGGCACGTGGTTGGCCCAGAAACCGCCGCCAAGTACACCGCCAATGATGGCGATATAGGCAAGACCAGCAAGCGCCGGGTATGTGTTAAAGAAGTCCTTCACCAGCGGCTCACTGATGATCATTTTCACGGCTGTCCAAGCCAGCACTGCACCACCGATATAAATGATGCCGGGGTATCGTTCGACATACTTCAGAATGATCTGGCTGCCCCATATCACGATCGGGATGCTGATGAGCAGACCGATTACCACGAGCATGAAACTGCCATGGGCTGCGCCGGCAACGGCCAGCACGTTGTCCAGGCCCATCACCGCGTCGGCGACAACGATGGTTTTCATTGCCCCCCAGAAGCTGTTTGCGGCACTGACGTCATGCCCGTCACCGTTATTGTCTGCCAGCAGCTTGTAGGCAATCCATACCAGCAATACACCGCCAAGCAGCATCAGACCCGGCACTTTCAGCAGCCAGACCACCACCAGAGTCATTGCGGTTCGTACCGCGATTGCGCCCACCGTACCCCAGATAATGGCTTTCTTGCGCAAATCAGCGGGAAGGTTGCGTGCAGCCAAGGCAATGACAATCGCATTGTCACCGGCAAGCACTAGATCAATCACGATAATGGCCAGCAAGGCCGAGAAAAATTCAGCTGAAAACAGTTCCATGCGTGCATCTCCACTTAAGGATGCGAGTTAACCATCAGCAACAGACGTCAAAGCGTTCGCCTGCCACCGCCTGGTCTCGCTTGCAGCTGGATGACTGCCGGTGCCGCCGGGGCAATGCCCGTATTGACGACGACACCACAAGCGGCACCTTTACGATGCCGCAGAAGCTACTCCCCTGGCTCCCCTGAGCCGGCCGATTACCTATTCCGGTCCCTTGCCGGAAACAGCCGACGAATTACATATTTCACTTTTAGCGTTCCCGCGGATTATCAAAAAAACCCGCCTGCAAAGTAAAATGAAGAAAAACAATGCAATTGATTACGTTTTCATGATTCAGCCACACTTCCCTCCGCAACTTGTCATGGTTTTAATCATGTGTTGTAATCCGCAGGGTTCGCGCGGTCACGCGCGGCCCCTCCAAAGGGGAGTAGCTTGAGTGGCTCCGGCCACAGTGGTGCAGTCGTCAATTCGGGATGCTTTCTTGTCCTCGGCTGTTCCGGCAATGTGAAGCGGCACCCGCCGCCCCTTGCAAGCGAGACCTTTGCCTGAACGGGCAAGGTCGTTTTACTGGCCAGTCATAGTGCGGCCTGTCCGTCCGAGGTGAACGTCACGCCGAGCCTGCAGTCCATGAGGCGCGGCGCATTATTGCCTGCAACGAAAGGATAGACATGCCACGCAGCAAGATTCGCCGCTACCTCAAACACGGCACCCTGCCCCAGATCAGCGTTTTCGAGGCCGTTGCCCGCCTGGGCAGCTACACCAAAGCTGCCGAGGAACTTTATATGGCGCAACCCACCGTTTCCGTGCAGATGAAAAAACTGGCGGAAACCGTAGGGTTGCCGCTGGTCGAACAGATCGGCAAACGCGTGCATCTCACGGAAGCCGGGCGAGCCGTACATGCCGCTTCAAACAATCTGTTTGCCACACTGGCGGATCTTGAAACGCAACTGGCCAATATCCGGGGCATGACAACAGGGCGACTGCAGCTTGCTGTCAGCACCACCGGAAAATACTTTGCACCGCGGGTCCTGGCTGAATTCGTCAAACTTCATCCCGGCGTGGAAGTCTCGCTGCAGATTCACAACAGGTCCACCCTGCTGGAGCGCATGGCACAAAACCTTGATGACCTCTACATATTTGCAAGCCCCCCCGGAGACTCGGACGTCGTTACGCAAACCATCCTTCCGAATCCGATGGTGCCTTACGCCGCGGCCGATCACCCCTTGGCCAGGGAAACAAACATTCCATTTGCCCGTTTCGCCGAAGAACCCTTTCTGATGCGCGAGGCCGGATCCGGAACACGCATGGTCGCTCGCGAAATCTTTGCAGAACATGACCTCGAACCCAAGGTGCGCATGGAATTGTCGACCAATGAAGCCATCAAACAGGCCATCATCGCCGGGCTCGGAGTTTCGATCATGTCGCGCTACACACTGGGTCTGGACGTAGCCCATGAGCAGCTCACCGTGCTGGATGTTGAAGGTTTCCCGGTGGAACGCAGCTGGGTATTCGCCTACCCCGTCGGCAAGCAACTGCCGGTTCTGGCCCAGGGCTTCATGGACTTCACACGCAAAGTTGCGCGCACCCTGGTATTTGACCACCTCTCGAAATCTTGACGCCCCGTCTGATCCGAGGTGACGACCGCAGGCCTGCTTTTCAGCGGATGGTGGAAGAAAGCGCATCCAGCATCGTAAAATAGCGTTTTCGACCACGGGCCAGGCCCGAACGGCGCGGATCCCGCGCCGTTTTTTTTACCTGAGGATGATGCAATGCGACTGGCAACCTACACCCTGCACACCGACCCGCAGACTGTCCGGATCGGCGCACAGATGAACGGCAATATGCTCGATCTCGTCGCCGGCGAACGCGCCATTGGTGACGGCAAATCGGTCATACCGGCCTCCATGAAAGGCCTCCTTGCGCTGGGCGAGGCCGGACTTGACCGTGCCCGGACTGTTTTGGAATACGCCGGCAAAAATGCAGCGAAGCTGGACAAGAAGACGCTGGCACCCGATGCCGACGTGCACTATCTCCCGCCGATACCTGATGCCGACAAATTCCTGTGTGTCGGCAAGAACTATCGCACCCATCTCGAGGAACTGAAACGGAATGATCTGATCAAGGAAATGCCCGGCGAGCCCACCGGATTCGTCAAGCTGAATTCCTGCCTCACCGGCCACGGTGCCGACGTTCCCCGTCCGGCCACGGTAAGCCGTCTTGATTACGAACCTGAGCTGGTATTTGTACTCGGCAAGCGTGCGTACGGCGCAAAGGCCGAAGATGCCACCAGCTACATCGCCGGCATCACCATCCTCAACGACCTGACCTGCCGCGATACGCAAAAACGTGAAGTCGCTTCCGGCTCGCGTTTCTGGACCTCAAAAAATGCACCTTCCTTCGGCCCGCTCGGCCCGTGCATCATCACCATGGACGAGTTCCCTGATCCCTACGACATCTGGGTGACCTGCAGTGTCAACGGCGTGCAACGCATGCGCGTCAACACCAGCGACCAGATCTGGAAACTGCCGGACATCATCCCCCACTTCTCACGCCTGCTCGACCTGCAGCCCGGCGACATGTTTGCCACCGGTGCACCGGGCGGCGTTGCCGTAGGAAAGGCTGATGCCGAGGCCCTGTACCTGAAGCCCGGCGACATCGTCGAGTGTGCCTTTGAAAAACCGGCCATGGTACTGCGCAATCGTATTGTCTGAGATCGCGATCAACTTGCACTGCACCAAAGCGGCCTGCGGGCCGCTTTTTTCTTTACATTCTGCCGATTGGACCGGATGCCGCCGCTCCCGGCAACGTTATAATCAAATCCGGTGAAAGCAGAATAAGCCGCAGCAAAGTCATACGAAATCAACAGCACGCACTGTAGTGG
>JBIIZE010000083.1:0-7360 GCA_044346435.1 Burkholderiales bacterium | reverse complement strand
GTATTCGCGCGGACGCCCCAGCAGATGGTGCGCGGTCTGCGTGTTATGCCAGCTCGAGATGAAACCCATGGCGAAAATGCCGCCGTGATAGGCCTGATCACGATAAAGATCGGCGCGCCCCTCCCAGGGCAATATGGCCTTCAGCGACGGCGGCTGCAGGTTGGCTACACGCCACTGGCAATTGGCATGATAGGACACGCCCAGCGTGCCGATGTTGCCGGAACACCAGGGCAATTTTGCCGCCCACTCGATGGCGTCGTAAAAGTCGACACCCTCCTGGTATGAATTGGGATCCGACAGTCCGGGTGACTTGCCCGATCCGCGGGAATCAACCCGGATCAGCGCGTAACCGCGCGGACACCACCACAGCGGATTCGCGGTTTCCCAGTTGAGATAGGGATTGGCTTTCTCTTCCAGATCCGCCGGCGGACGCCACAGTTTGTCTTTCTGATAAGGGCCGATGTTCATCAGCGCCGGCACTTTTTCCTTGCAGTCCGGCCGCAGCACATCGCAGTAGATGATCGCGCCATCGCGCAGCTTGATGGGGACATCCTTCTCGACGATCAGCTTCCAGTCCTGCGGCTGCGACATCTTTGCGGCTTCTGCGGTCATGCTGCGCTCCATCCGGTGAAGGGTTGATTTTTGATTTTGTTTTAACGTTTAACGATGCCGAGTTCGGCCAAGATTTTTTCAAGCAGAACATGCTCGGACTCCAGGAACTTGCGGGTTTCCGCAGCGCCCTTGAAATCGCGACCCCAGGCGTTTTTCTCCAGTTCATCCTTCCACTCGGGGTCCTCGACCATGCGCAAAAACACGCGATCCCAGTATCCGGTCTGCGCTGCAGTCAGGCCTTTGGGCGCCAGAAAACCGCGCCACGCCGAATAGACGGCGTCAATGCCGTTCTCACGCAAGGTCGGCAGCGCGGCGGATGCGCCGGCCAGGCGCTGCGGTGCGCTGATGCCCAGCACGCGGATGCGCCCTTCCTGCACCAGAGGCAGCGCACCACCCAGAGTGCCGGCCCAGACTTCGACATGGCCGCCCAAAGCCGCCGTGGTACCGGCGCCGCCGGAGGAATAAACAACGATTTTTAATGCTTTCGGATCAATGCCGGCCGCACGCGCGATCATGCCCAGCACGATGTGGTTCTGATTGCCGCGCGCCGGTGAAATGCCGAAACTGATCGACGCCGGATCGGCCTTCAGTTTCGCGACCAGATCTTTCGCATTCTGGATGCCTGAAGCCGTGCGCACCCACAGTGCCACGTATTCATGCATGACGATGTTCAGCGGCGTGATGTCCTGATAACGCAGCGTGCTCAGACCCATGACCTGGTTGCTCACCAGTGCCGTATTGAGTGTGGAGATGTAATGGGCGTCGCCGGGGTGCTGGTTCAGCGAACTCCAGGCCAGCGTGCCACCGCCGCCCGGCTTGTTGTTGACGCTGACACTGGGAATGCCCGGAACCGACTGCAGGAATTTCTGGATTACCCGGGCCGACCGATCAGCCGCGCCGCCTGCACCCGAAGACACGACGATTTCGACGTTGCGCTCCGGTTTCCATTCCTGTGCATATGCCGAACCTGCAGCCAAGCCGAGAAGTGCAAAAACGAATTGCAGCGGACGCAGGACATATGTCCGTACCCGATCATTTTTATGAACCATGACTCCTCCTGTCAGTGGTGAGTGAAACCCGCCGGGAATTATAGAGAGAAGCCAGCCCGGGCGCGTGGAGAGTGATGGCAAAAGTCCATTTTACGGAAAAGACGGCAAACGACCCTGTTCAGCGCCTGATACCGAGTCTCCATATGCTGGAAAACCCGGGAAGACCGGGGTCACCGCAGAGTAGAATTCCGTATTCTAAAATGCACAGCTCCCAGCCATGACAACATCCACGTTTACCGTCGAACGCGGCCCAGTCCGTATCGTAGTCAATGCCTGCGGCCAGGGGCCGCGTATCGTGATGATGCCGTCCCTGGGTCGCGGCGCCGCCGACTTTGCGGTCATCGCCGAACGCATCGCCGCTGCCGGATACCGTGTGTTATGTCCTGAACCGCGCGGTCTCGGCGGCAGCCAGGGTCCGCTGCATGGCATCACCCTGCACGATTTCGCCAAAGATATTGCGATGGTCATCGAACACGACGGCGGCGGCCCCACCGTTGTTGCCGGACATGCCTTCGGCAATTTTGTCGCACGCACCATGGCCGCCGACTACCCCGGGCTGGTGCGGGCCGTTGTGCTGCTGGCCGCCACCCACACCTGGCCCCTCGCGCCCGAACTGCGCGACTCGATCAACAAATGCCACCAGATGGATCTGCCGGAAGCAGTCCGCCTCAAGCATCTGCAGCACGTTTTCTTTGCGCCGGGCAATGACGCCAGCGTCTGGCTCGGTGGCTGGGACGAGGACGTGATGCACGCTGAGCGCGACGCGACCGAGGCCACGCCGAAACCGGAATGGTGGACTGCAGGCACGGCGCCGGTGCTCGATGTGCTGTCACTGAAAGATCCGCTGTCGCCGCCGGACAGCATCCATACCTACCGCGACCAGTGGGGCGCAGACCGCGTGACGATCGCCAAAATCGACAACGCCGCGCACGCCCTGCTGCCGGAACAACCGGCCGCCGTCGCCGACGCCATCATCAGTTACATGAAACAGCTCGGCGCATGAAGCTGTTCTGGTCGTCGCGCTCGCCCTTTGTGCGCAAGGTCATGGTGTTCGCCCACGAGTGCGGACTGGCCGGACACATCGAGTGCACGCGCACGCTGGTTGCAATGAACAAGCCGAATCCTGATGTACTGACATTCAATCCCACCGGCAAGATTCCGACACTGCTGCTCGATGACGGCAGCGCGCTGTATGACTCGACGGTGATCTGCGAATATCTCGACAGCCTCCATGACGGCACGAAGCTGTTCCCGGCTTCGGGCGCCGCACGCTGGACTGCGCTGCGCCGTCACGCACTGGGCAACAACCTGCTCGACAACCTGATGCTGTGGCGCAATGAAATGCTGCGACCGCAGGCTCAACAGTCACCGGAAATACTGGCCGCTTTTGAAATCAAAGTGCTCAACGCAATATCCACGCTCGACTCTGATGCCGAAGCACTGGCTGCCGTGCCGGTCGGCATCGGCCATGTCGCCATCGCCTGCGCGCTGGGTTACGCCGACTTCCGCTTCTCCCATCTGGGCTGGCGCAAGGACAAGGACCGCATTGCACGCTGGTTCGACGTCTTCGCGCAACGACCATCCATGGTCAATACTGCGCACGTCGACCAATAAGCCGCCACAACAACATGTAACGCGAGGAGATTTCCATGAACAAGAAACTGGCATTGCTGCCGCTGCTGTTCGCCTCCATGGTGCTGCCGGCGACGGCGCAACAACAATATCCGGCGCGGGCCATCCGCATGGTTGTCGGTTTTCCGGCGGGCGGACCAACCGACATCGTTGCGCGGCAGATGGCACCTAAAATGTCCGAAGGCCTCGGCCAGCAGGTCATCGTCGACAATCGAGGCGGCGCCGGCGGCATGATCGCCACCGAACAGGTCGCCAAGGCTGCGCCCGACGGCTACACCATCCTGATGGGCACCATCGGCGGCGTTGCCGTGGCGATGAGTCTCAACCCCAACCGCGGCTACGACACGCTGCGCGATCTGGCGCCGATCACGCAAAGCGTCACCGTCACCAGCATTCTCGTCACCCACCCTTCAGTACCTGCGAAAACGGTCAAGGAACTGCTGTCGCTGGCGCGCGCCAAGCCGGGCAGCCTCAACTACGGCTCCTCCGGCAACGGCACCATCACCCACCTCGCCGGCGAACTGCTGAAATACATGGGCAAGGTCAGCATCACCCATGTGCCTTACAAGGGCGGTTCACCCGCGCTGACCGCGCTGGTCTCCGGCGAAGTCGACCTGACCTATGAAAACAGCCTGATTATTACGCCGCACATCAAGTCGGGCAAAGTCAAAGGTATTGCCGTCACCAGCGCCAAACGTTCGGCACTGCTGCCGGAACTGCCGACCATTGCCGAAACCCTGCCCGGCTACAGCGCCAGCGGCTGGTACGGCCTGCTCGCGCCGGCGGCCACGCAAAAACCGGTGATCACCCGCCTGCACACAGAAGCAGTCAAAGCCTTGCGCGCACCCGACGTCGTGGAGCGCCTGTCCAGCCAGGGCGCCGAACCGGTGGGCAACTCACCGGAGGAATTCACTGCCTTTGTGCGCAGCGAAATCAGCAAATGGGCGAATCTGGTGAAAGCCGCCAATATGCGTGCCGATTAAAAACATCCTTAACAAATATCCGATCTCATGAACACATTACCTACCGCCCCCGATCTCTCACGCCTGCTCGATCCCCGCGGCGTGGCCGTCGTCGGCGCTTCCACCGACCTCACACGCATCGGCGGTCAACCGATCAAGCTGCTCACCGAGTACGGTTTCAAAGGCCAGGTCTATCCGGTCAATCCCAAATACCCGGAGATCAAGGGACTGAAGTGTTATCTCGACGTGTTGTCGGTACCGAAACCCTGCGATATCGCGCTGATCGCCGTATCCGGCGCCCTGGTGCCGGGCGCCATCGAACAATGCGGCAAGGCCGGCATTCCGTTTGCTGTGATTCTGTCGGCCGGTTTCAGCGAGGCTGGCGAAGCCGGCAAGGAACTCAACGACAAGTTGCTCGCAGCCATCAAGTCCAGCGGCGTTCGTGTCGTCGGCCCGAACTGTCTGGGCGTACTGAACCTAGATGCCAGCTTCCGACTGGGTTTCGGCGGCACGCTGCAACTCAAGACACTCAAGCCCGGCCCCATCGCAATGGTCACGCAATCCGGCGGTTTCGGTTTCGGCGTGGTCGCCGTCGGCTGTTATTACGGCCTCGGCTTCAACCATGTGATCTCCACCGGCAATGAAGCCGACCTCACTGCGCTCGACTGGATGGAGTACCTGATCGAACGCCCGGACGTGGAAATCCTCACCGCCTTTCTTGAAGGCACTACCGAAGGTCTGCGCCTGCGCCGGCTCGGCGCGCGCGCGCTGGAACTCGGCAAGCCCATCCTGATCTGGAAAGTCGGCAACACCGATGTCGGCAGCAAGGCCGCGACGTCGCACACCGCGCGGCTGACCGCCGGTTATGAATTGTTCCGCACCGCCTTCCGCGAAGGCGGCTTCATCGAAGTACAGGATGTCGACGACCTGATTGATTACTGCAAGGCCTTCCGCGCCAAAAAACTGCCGCGTGGCAACGGCGTCGGTGTGATGACGCTGTCCGGCGGCGCCGGCGTGCTGCTCGCCGACCGCTGCACTGCTCGCGGCCTGACACTGCCGCGGCTGACCGACAAGACCCGCGAAACGCTGCGCGGTATCGTCGTTGCCTACGCCTCGATTGAAAATCCGATCGACACCACCGCCCAGGGCTACAACGACAACTTCGCGTCGTACACCAAAACCATGCGCGAAGTGCTGGCCGATCCCAATATCGACGCCATCGTCGCGCGTTCGCCGCGCGGCACCGTTGCGCAGGCCTGGGCCGAGGGCCTCGTTGAAATGCTCAAGGGCGTCGACAAGCCGCTGCTGCTGAACTGGCCGACGTCCCCCGACGACAACCGCGCCGCAATGGACTACCTCGAGCAGAACGGTGTGCCCTGCATGCTGGCGCCGGGCCGTACCGTCGATGCCCTGGCCGCGCTCAATGATTTCGCCGGCAAACGTCGCGTGTTCGAAGCGACCCGCGCCCGCGCTGGCAAACGTGTCATTGCCCCGCAAAAACTGGAACTGCCGGGATCCGGCACGCTCGGCGAACACACCTCAAAAGCGCTGCTGCAGGCCTACGGCATTCCGGTCACCGGCGAAAAACTGCTGGCACCGGACGCCGTGGAAAAACTCACAGCCACACCGCTGCCTTTCCCGCTGGCCATCAAGATCGAATCCGCCGATATTCCGCACAAGACCGAAGCCGGTGTGATCCGCCTCAACATCACCAGCCTTGACGGTCTGAAGCTGGCAGCGCGCGAAGTACTGGCAGCCGCCAAACAATACAAGCCCGATGCACGCATTGCCGGCATCCTCGTGCAGCAGATGGCCACCGGCGAGGAAGTCATCCTCGGCGTGGTCAACGACGCCCACTTCGGTCCGGTGGTGGCCTTCGGACTCGGTGGCGTGTTCACCGAAATCATGCACGACGTCACCCACCGCTTCGCGCCTTTTGATGCAGAGACCGCAAAAACCATGATCCACGAGATCAAGGGCGTCAAACTGCTGCAGGGTTATCGCGGCAAGCCGCCGTGCCATATCGATGCACTGGCCGACGCCATTGCGCGGCTGTCGCTGCTGGCGGCAGACCATGCCGATCGCATTGCCGAGATCGACATCAATCCGCTGTTCGTCAACGCCTCGGGCGTCATTGCCGCCGATGCGCTGGTCGTCTTGAAGTAATCATGGATACGCCCTTCAAAACCCGCATCACCGATCTCTATGGCATCCGCCTGCCCATCGTCGCCAGCGGCCTGATGTGGCTGGCAGATCCGGTATACGTCGCCGCGGTAGCGCGCGCCGGTTTGATCGGTTTCATGACGGCCGCGAGTTTTCCGGATGTGGCCGCCTTGCGCACCGGCATCCGCCGCTGCCGCGAGTTGAGCGAAGGCAAACCCTTTGGCGTCAACATCATGATCCGCGCCAGCCGTGACGGCACTGACCGTGTCAATCCGCTGATCGACGCAGTGATCGAAGAGGGTGTGAAATTCGTCGAAACCGCGGGCAACAATCCCGAGGCTTACATCAGACGACTGAAAGATGCCGGCATCAAGGTGCTTCACAAAGTGCCGGGCGTGCTGCGCTATGTCAAAAAGGCCGAAGCGCTTGGCGCAGATGCGGTGACGGTGATCGGTTATGAAGCCGGCGGTCATCCGGGCATCGAACCGGTGGGCACCATCGTCGCCGGCGTCGCTGCCGCTCGCGCCGTCAAAATCCCGGTCATTGTCGCCGGCGGTCTGGGCACCGGTGAACAACTGGTCGCCGCGCTGGCACTGGGCGCAGAAGGCGTGGCCATGGGCACACGTTTTCTGGTGTCAGAAGAAATCTGGGCGCATCGCCAATACAAGGAACGCCTGGTCGCGGCCGGTGAAACCGATACCACGCTGTTGCTGCAAAGCATGCGTAACACCCAGCGTGCACTGAAAACCGGCCATGTCGCGATGATCCAGCAGCTCGAGCAGGCCCAGCCCGTCGACACCGGCGCCATATTGCCGCACATCATGGGCACCGTCGGCCGCAAGGCTTACGAAACCGGTGATGTCGAAAAAGCCATGCTGTCCTGCGGTCAGGGCGTGGTGTTCGCCGATAAAATTGAGCCGCTGGCCGCAATCGTTGACCGCA
>JBIIZE010000114.1:0-6526 GCA_044346435.1 Burkholderiales bacterium | reverse complement strand
ATCCGTTTGCAGATCCTCACCCAGCGCGACGAAATCGAAGTCGCCAAACTGATCGGCGCCACCGACGGCTGGATCCAGCGTCCCTTTCTATATTTCGGCGGCCTCATCGGCATGGCCGGCGGCATCGCCGCCTGGCTGCTGACTGCGCTTGCCCTGCTGGTTTTCAACAACCAGCTGGGCGCGCTGGCCGGACTTTACGGCGTTCCGCTCAAACTGACCCACCTCGCCTGGGCGGACAGCCTGTTCGCTCTGCTGTTTGCGGCCGGTCTCGGCTGGTTCGGCGCCTGGCTCTCCGTGCGACGCCACCTCAGCGCCCATAATCCAAAATAAGTATCTGTTTTTAAAGTATTTTTATTACGAATTCCCCGGGAACTCCGCCATTCATTGGCACTCATATGCAGGGAGTGCTAAACTTCCTGCCATGAAGGAGCTGACGATGAACACCATGTCTTTGCCCGTACTTTCGGCAACCGGCAGTCTGGAGACCTACATCCAGGCGGTGAACCGTTTCCCGCTGCTCACCCAGGAGCAGGAAACCGAGTACGCGCGTCGCCTGCGTGACACCGGTGACCTAGAGGCCGCCCGCCATCTGGTGCTTTCACACCTGCGGCTCGTCGTTTCCATTGCCCGCAATTACGTCGGCTACGGCCTGCCTCAGGCTGACCTGATCCAGGAAGGCAACATCGGCCTGATGAAGGCGGTGAAACGCTTTGATCCGGAACGCGGTGTGCGGTTGGTTTCTTTCGCGATGCACTGGATTCGCGCAGAAATCCATGAATTCGTGTTGCGCAACTGGCGGCTGGTGAAGATCGCCACCACCAAGGCTCAGCGCAAGCTGTTCTTCAACCTGCGCAGCATGAAGCAGAATTTAGGCACGCTGGGTGTCGAAGAAGTAAAAAAAGTCGCGCGTGAACTGGGCGTCAAGCCTGAAGAAGTCGTTGAAATGGAAACACGGCTCGGCGGCCAGGATCTGGCGCTGGAACCTGCCGGTGATGATGAACGCGAACAGTTCGCACCGATTGCCTATCTGGCTTCCGACGATGCCGCGCCCGACGTGGTGCTTGAAGCCGAACAGACTGCACGTCTGCGCGGAGAAGGTCTGGAAAAAGCGTTGGCCAGTCTCGATCCGCGCAGCCGCCGCATCATCGAAGCGCGCTGGTTGACTGAAAATGCTTCAGTCACCCTGCATGATCTGGCTGCCGAATTCGGTGTGTCTGCCGAACGCATTCGCCAGATCGAAAACAAGGCGCTCGATAAAATGAAAACGTTGATTGCTGCCTGAGCCAGTCAGCGACCCAACAAAAAGCCCCGGGGAACCGGGGCTTTTTTATGGCTTCAGCAACTGCCGGATATCGTGCAGTAGCGCCGGAGCGCCGGAGCCATACTGGGCAAACAGTCTTAGCCGACCTTCCGTATCCAGAATGTAAGTGCCGGCGGAATGATCCATGGTGTAGGCGCCACCCTGCAGTTTCTGCTTCTGGTAGAAAATCTTGAATTCCTTCGCAGCGCGGGCGACTTCATCGGCGCTGCCGGTAAGACCCAGGAAAGCCGGATTAAAAGCCGGCACATATTGCTTCAGCACATCGGCCGTATCACGCTCTGGATCAACGGAAACAAACAGCACCTGCACGCGTGCCGCGTCTGCACCCAGTTCCTTCATGACCACAGCCATTTCGTTGAGGGTGGTCGGGCACACGTCGGGACAATGGGTAAAACCGAAAAACAGGGTGACAACCTTGCCCTTGAAGTCCGCCAGCGTACGGCGCTGTCCATTGTGATCGGTCAGTTCCAGGGTTTTACCGAACGATGCCCCGGTGACATCCGTCAGCTTGAATACTGGCTTCTCGGGCTGGCCACCGCATCCTGCCAGGGCAATCAACAGTCCGGCGAGCAACGTCGCAATAAAGGTTCTCATCGGGATCAGAACAGCAACTGCAGGTAGTGATCCACCAGCAGCGCGGCAAAAATCAGCGTCAAGTAGAGAATCGAGTAACGGAAAGTGCGACGCGCCAGCTCATCGCTGTATTCAACATAGATCTTCACGGCATAAAACATGAATACCGCGCCAAGCACCATCGCCGCCACCAGATAGGGCATGCCGCTCAGTCGGGTGACAAAGGGGAGCGCGGAACAGGCCAGGAGCACGATGGTGTAGAGCAGTACGTGCAAGCGGGTGAATTTGTCGCCATGGGTTACCGGCAGCATCGGCACGCCGGCTTTGGCATATTCATGCTTGCGATACAGCGCCAGCGCCCAGAAGTGAGGCGGCGTCCACGCAAAAATGATCAGGAACAGTGTCAGTGCCTGCGGCGTGACGTCACCGGTGACGGCAGCCCAGCCCAGTACCGGCGGCATCGCGCCGGAAGCGCCGCCGATAACAATATTCTGCGGGGTCATCGGCTTGAGGATGACGGTGTAGATGATCGCGTAACCGACAAAGGTGGCGAGGGTCAGCCACATGGTCAGCGCATTCACCCAGTGATACAGCAGCGCGAGCCCGATACCGCCGACAATGCCGGAAAAAATCAGCGTCTCCAACGGCGTGATCTGGCCGCGCGGCAGGGGACGGTATTTGGTGCGCGTCATCAATGCGTCGATCTTCTGCTCGACCAGGCAGTTCACGGCTGCAGCCGCACCGGCCACCAGGGCGATACCGACGGTGGCAGCGATCAGGATCACCGGCGGCACCATGCCCGGCGTCGCCAGGAACATGCCGATCACCGCGGTAAATACAATCAACGACACCACGCGCGGCTTGGTCAGCGCATAGAACTGGCGGATACGGGATGACAGCGGGCTTGGTGCGAGGGTGGTGGACATCAGGAGGCAGGTTTCCGGCGGAGGGCGAAGTTTATCACCACAGCGGTCACCAATAAAATTGCAGCGCCGGCATTGTGCGCAGCAGCCACCGCCAGCGGAAGGCCGGCAACCACGTTGGCGATACCCAGCGCTACCTGGAGCAGCAGTACCGCCAAAAGCGCGACGCCATAAACCGCCAGACCGGAGCTGCGCAGCAAGGCCAGCCCGACCCCCCCGACATAAAGCAGGGTCACCACCGCTCCGACCCTGTGCGTCCAGTGAATGGCGGTAATCGCGTCGTAACTCAGATGAGTACCCGCCGCAGTCATGCCCAGTTCGCGCACCAGCTGAAAGCCGTGGCGAAAGTCCATCTCGGGAACCCAAACGCCGTGGCAAGTCGGAAAATCGATGCAGGCCAGCGCGGCGTAGTTGGTCGACACCCAGCCACCGAGCATGATTTGCCCGATCACGATGAGCAAAGCCATCAGCGCCCAGGGCCGCAACCTTACCGCTGCGGCCGTGGCGGGCTGGAATTTTTCCTGGCGCAAACCCAGCCAGGCCAGCAGCGCCAGCGTGGCCAGCCCGCCGAGCAGATGCAGCGTAACGATCACCGGCTTGAGCAGCATCGTCACTGTCCACATGCCCAAGGCTGCCTGAAACGCCACCAGACCTACCAGGCTGGTGGCCAGAAGCGGCGACTGCTGCAGTTCGCGGCGACGTATCCAAGCCGTAATGGCAATGGCGAGAATCAACAGCCCCAGTCCACCGGCGATATAACGATGGAACATTTCCTTCCACGCCTTGCCCAGCGACACCGGCCCGTGGGTGCCACCCTGCTCCTCGACCGCCTTGGCAATGTCATCCTGGGCGTGGTGCGGCGTCAGTTCGCCGTAACAGCCGGGCCAGTCTGGACAGCCCAGTCCGGCATCGGACAAGCGGACATACGCACCAACCACCACGACGACAAAGGTGTAAATCACCGCAAACCAGACAAGCTTCCGGAACATTTAAATACTCACTAAAAACCGTTGGTTACATGTCATCCGATGCGCGACACCTTGAGCAATCGCTCAAGGTCCTTGCGCATGCGGCTCGGATCGGCGTCGCGCGGATATCGCAACACCAGATTGCCCAGCGGATCGACCAGATAGATATGATCGTTGGGCGCAACATCGAAAGGCAGCTGATCGATGACCTTGCTGCCGGCAGCCTTCACCAGCCAGGTGCCTTCAAATTCGCTGCGCAGGCGTTGCTCCGGCTCACCCGGCCCGGTGATCAGCCACACACGTTCAATGCGCTCCGGGTATTTGCCCTGGGTTTTGCGCACCTGGCGAATCTGCCACAGCTTCTTTTCGCAGTAGGCATCACACGCGGCGTCATCGACTACGACAAAAAGCCACTTGCCTTCCAGCTGCTTCAGCGAAAAAGCCGCACCGTCAACCATCGTCATCGGCACGCGCGGCAACTGCCTTGCATCCATCAGCTCGCCATAATTAACGCGCCCCTCGGGCTGATAAAAATAATACGCGGTGAATGAGGCGATGAAGGGCGCAATGCAGACCGCTGCAACCAGCCACAGCGTTTTACGGCTGCGCGGCGGGACGTCGTTTGACATGGGTCACCAGATAATAAATGAAGATGGCAAAGCTCAAGGCATACCACTGGAAGGCGTAGGCGAGATGCGTATTGCGTCCGAGGTCGGGGCGCTTCCATTCGCGCTTGATCCCGTCATCAACGGCACTGTCCTGCTGGATCACAAAAGGCTGCAGATCCAGTCCCGTCGCCTGGTGATATCGCTCAAACACCAGGTTTTGCCAGACATTGCCCTCGGCCACCTTGGTCGACAGTTCCATGAATTTTTCGCTGTAGGACACCGCCGTGCCTTTGACGACCTGCTCTCCAGAGGGCGTATCAATCACCGGCAAGCTGCGGTCACGTCCGGCCGGAACCCAGCCGCGGTTGACCAGGACATAACGCTGCGAGCCGGCAATACGCAGCGGTGTCGCCACGTGATACCCCGGCTGATGCTGATACAGCCGGTTATCGACAAACACGGTAAATTTCGGCGCATATTCACCGCGCACTTCAACTTTGCGCAGAATAATGTCATCCGCCGCCAGCGGTGCGGCGGCAATGCTGACGACAGTTTCGCGCGCCAGGGCGTCCTGACGGTCCTGCAGGCCCTGCTTGTAATCGGCGCGCCCCATCTGCCATTCACCCAGCATGAAAGTCAGCGCGATGCCGGCAACCGCCGCCACCGTTGTCAGCAGCCGGGGGCGGAACAAAAAAGCGCCGAGATTGATTACAGCCATCGATTATCCGCTTGGGTTACACTGCGGCGCATAACATCATGCGCATTATTGTCATACTGTTCATCGTCGTCATTTTCGCCAGCCTCGGCTCGGCGCTCTATTACATGATTCGCGATCATGGCACGACCGAGCGCACTGCAAAGGCCCTCACGATCAGGGTGGCCCTGTCAGTGGTGCTGTTCCTGCTGCTGTTGCTGGGTTTTCATTTCGGTCTGATCACCACGCGACTTTAGACTCAATTGTCGCGCACTCGTTCCGGCAGTTGTTCGTCGTAACACATCAAAAAAAACGCCGCGTTCACCGCGGCGTCCAAATCCCCGTTTCGGGATTACCTCCCCCTTCGTGCGAACCGTGCTTTGCCAGGCTGTTTCGCCGGACTGCGCGGCCCGCCGCTTAAAATCGTTACAGCCAGTAGACGACCACAAACAGGAACAACCAGACGACGTCGACGAAGTGCCAGTACCAGGCCACACCCTCGAAGCCAAAGTGGCTGTCCGGCTTGAAGTGGCCGGCAACACTGCGAAACAGGATGACCCAGAGCATGATGGTGCCGACCGTGACGTGAAAGCCGTGAAAACCCGTCAGCATGTAGAAGGTCGCGCCGTATGCACCCGTCGACAGCTTGAGGTTAAGGTCGCTGTAGGCATGGGAATATTCATAAATCTGGAAGCCCAGGAAAATCATGCCCAGGGCGATGGTCAGAACCAGGCCCCAGATCAGATGGGTGCGGTTGTTTTTCAGCAACCCCCAGTGCGCCCAGGTCAGGGTGACACCTGACGTCAGCAGCAAGGCGGTGTTCAGCGCGGGAATACCCCAGGCGCCCATCGGTGAAAACGTTTCCTTGATGCCAGGACCGGTGGCCGGCCAAACCGCCTTGAAGCCGGGCCACAGGAATTCCTGGTGGGTCAGCGAACCGAGATCAGGCACCGAGATCACTCGCATGTAGAACAGCACGCCGAAGAAGGTGGCGAAGAACGTGACCTCGGAGAAAATAAACCAGCTCATACCCCAGCGGAACGAGGTGTCGACCTGCTTGTTATAGTTTCCGCCCTCGGATTCGTGCGCTACTGTTGTGAGCCAGCCGGCAAACATGAAGAAAAGGATCAGGAAGCCGATGCCCAGCAGTCCATAACCCAGCGGCATCTTGTTGACCGTAAACGAAGCGCCGAAACCGATAAAACCGAGCGCGATGGAAGCGACGATCGGCCAGTGCGAAGGTTGCGGCAGGTAATAGTTGCCAGATGCTTGATTCGACATATTCACTTCTCCCCTGAATCCTTGTGTTCAACACCAATCGCGCGGCGGGTCATCTCACCACCAGCCGCACTACAGAAACCACGGTCCCCACGAACATTGCACCGGCAATCACGGCAACAATGATCACCTGTACCGGTGTCACCACGATATTCTCGTGA
>JBIIZE010000082.1:0-7402 GCA_044346435.1 Burkholderiales bacterium | reverse complement strand
TATGACGTCGAGAAAGATCTTGCTCCCGTCGCGCAGGTCGCCGCGGCGCCGTTCATCCTCGTCGTGCATCCGACGCTGCCGGTCAAAACCGTCAAGGATCTGGTCGCGCTCGACCGCCGCAACCCCGGACAGATCAACTTCGCCTCGGCCAGCACCGGCGGCATGCCCCACCTCGCCGGCGAACTGTTCAACTCAATGACCGGCACCAAGCTGGTTCACATCCCCTACAAAGGCGCGGCACCCGCCACCACCGACCTGCTGTCAGGCCAGATCACGCTGATGTTCAACAACATGCTGTCGGCGATGCCCCAGGTTAAAGCCGGCCGCCTGCGCGCGGTGGCAGTCACCAGCCTCAAACGTTCGGCCGCCGTCCCTGAACTGCCGACCATCGCTGAAACGGTCCCGGGTTATGAAGCCAACGGCTGGTACGGCGCGTTTGCGCCTGCCGCGACGTCCAAAGACCTGATTAACCGCGTCAATGCCGAAATGAACCGCATCATGAAAATGCCGGACGTCACTCAGCGTCTCGCCGGCGATGGCGTCGAAGCCGTCGGCAGCACGCCGGAACAGTTCGGCGCCTATCTGAAACAGGAAGTCGCCAAATGGGGCAAAGTGGTCAAGGCTTCCGGCGCCAAAGCCGACTGATCCGGCACCCTCCAGGAATAACCATGAATCTCCGTATCCACACGCTCCTCGCGGCGCTCCTGATCTGCGGCAACGCTGTTGCCGCGGATTACCCGACCAAACCCATACGCCTCGTCGTGCCCTTCCCGGCCGGCGGTCCGGTGGACATTACCGCGCGCACTCTCTCGCCGCGACTCGGCGACGCGCTGGGCCAGCGCATCCTGATCGACAACCGCGGCGGCGCCGGCGGTGTACTCGGCTCCGACATCGTCGCCAAATCGCCGGCCGACGGTCACACGCTGCTGCTGTGCACTACCGGTAACGCTATCAATGTCAGCCTCGTGCCCAACCTGCCCTACGACATCCGCAAGGACTTCGCACCGGTGTCGATGGTCGCGATCATTACCAGCATCCTCGTCGTCCATCCCTCGCTGCCGGTGAAATCGGTGAAGGATCTGATCGCTTTGGCCAAGGCAAAGCCTGACGCGCTGAGTTACGCATCGACCGGCAACGGCGCGCCGACCCATCTCGCCGGCGAACTGTTCAAAAGCATGGCCGGCGTCAAAATCCTTCACGTGCCATACAAGGGCGCCGCTCCTGCCGTCGTCGATCTGATCAGCGGCCATGTTCAGCTGTCATTCATCAGCGCGCCCGGCGCGATGCCTCATGTGCAGGAAGGCCGACTGCGCGTACTCGCGGTCACCAACAGCAAACGCTCCGTGCTGCTGCCTGAAATCCCCACCATCAGTGAAGCCGGACTCAAAGGTTATGAATCAGAAGGCTGGCATGGCTTGTTCGCGCCGGCCGGTACACCCAAGCCCGCGGTTGATCGCCTGTACAAGGAAATCTCGACGCTGCTGCGCGATCAGAAGATCAGCAGCCTGCTTGCCGCGGGCGGCGCTGAGCCGGTGGGCATGCCACCCGATGAGTTCGGCAAGGCGTTGCACCGCGAAATCGAAAAGTGGGCCAAGGTCGTCAAGACTTCGGGCATGAAGATGGATTGATTGAGAGTTAAGCAGCACTTTAAACGCAGCAAATTGTTCCAATCGAAAAAGGGAGTATTCGATGTCTGATTTAATGAAACAGTCACCACTCGGCACCTACGTCGAGCACCTGAAAAAAGGCGAACTCGCCTACCAGGTCAACAAAGACACCAACAAGCCGTTTTTTTATCCGCGCGCAGTTGCGCCGGAAACCGGCAGCGCAAACATCGAATGGCGCGTTTCCAAAGGACTCGGCACGGTTTACACGACCACTGCCGTGCACTACAAGGGCGAAGCACCGCTGAACGTGGCGATGATCGACATGGACGAAGGCTACCGGCTGATGAGCCGCGTCGAAGGCATCGACGCGATGGACGTCAAGATCGGCATGCGCGTCAAGGTCAAGGTCGTTCCCGGTGACGAGAAGACCCTGCCCTTCCCTGTGTTCACCCCCGCGGGAGACGCCAAATGACCGGCACGCTCAAACGCGGCAGCATTGCAGTCGTCGGCGCAGCTGAATCCGATCTGGGCCAGGTTGCCCCGCACACCACCCCGGTCGATCTGATGGCGCAGGCCACGATCCGCGCCCTCGACGACTGCGGCCTCACGCTGAAAGACGTCGACGGCCTGTTTGTCGCCGCCACCCAGGTTCGCATGGGCCCGATGCAACTCGCCGAATATCTGGGCATCAAGCCCAAGGTGTTTGACGGCACGCAGATCGGCGGCTCGTCGTTCATGACCCACCTCGCCCACGCCCAGGCCGCCATCCAGTTGGGCCTTTGTGAAGTCGCGGTGATTGCCTACGGCAGCACGCAGCGCTCGGTATCACGCGCCGCCGCCAGCCCGCGCGAGTTCAATCCCTACGAGACGCCGTACCGGCCGATTCTGCCGATCAGCGCCTACGCCATGGCTGCCGCACGTCATTTCCATCAGTACGGCACCACCCGCGAACATCTGGCTGAAGTGGCCGTCGCTGCCCGCAAATGGGCGCTGATGAACCCGAAAGCCTGGGAAAAAGAACCGCTGACCATCGAACAGGCGCTCAATGCGCGCATGGTGTCCTACCCGTTCACGGTTCGCGACTGCTGTCTGGTGGTCGACGGCGGCGGCGCCATCGTGCTGACCTCGGCAGCCCGCGCCAAAACGCTGAAGAAAAAGCCGGTCTATGTACTGGGTGTCGGCGAAACGCTGTCGCACGCCAATATTTCCAGCATGCCCGACTTCACCGTCACCGGCGCCGCGATCTCCGGCCCGCAGGCTTTCAAGATGGCCGGCGTCACGCCGAAAGACGTCAAGATGCTGTCGCTGTATGACGCCTTCACCATCACGCCGATCCTGTTCCTGGAAGATCTCGGCTTCGTACCGAAGGGCGAAGGCGGTCGTTTTGTTGCCAACGGCGGCATCGCTCCCGGCGGCAAACTGGCAGTCAACACCTCCGGCGGCGGCCTGTCGTACTGCCACCCCGGCATGTACGGCCTGCTGGTGATGATCGAAGCGATACGCCAGGTGCGCGGCGAATGCGGCGAGCGTCAGGTCAAGGGCTGTGACGTCAGCCTTGCCCATGGCAATGGCGGCGTCATGTCCAGCCAGTGCACAGTGATCTTTGGTTCCGAAAATACACTGTGATGAGTACGCTGTAATCGCTGTGATGAGTACGCAGTAATGATTTCGCTGTAACCCGTAGTAAGCTTCAGAAGCCGGATGCGGAATACTCCGCATCCGGTTTTTTCACTGCCGGAGGAGACCGTTCGTGAAACTTGAACTGTATTACGCGCCCAAGACCTGCGCGCTGGTGCCCTATGTCACGCTCACCGAAGCCGGTGCCGACTTCACGGTGCACAACATGAATTCCCGTTCCGGTGCATTAAAAACCCCGGAATATCTCAGGCTCAACCCCAAACACAAGGTTCCGGTGCTGGTCATCGATGGTGAACCATTGACCGAAAACGTCGCCATCCAGATTTTCATCAACCGCAGTTTCCTGCAGGCGAAGTTGCTGCCGCAGGATCCGAAACAGGAAATCAAGGCAATCTCGCTGATGGCCTGGTTCGCCTCGACCATCCACCCCCATCTGACGCCGAACGCGCGTCCGGAAAACTACTGCGACCTGCCGGGCTCGGCCGATGCCGTCAAGCGCGCCGGCAATAAACTGCTGTTTGAAGATTTCAGAATCGCCGAAGGCCTGCTCGCCGGCCGTGAATTCTTTTTTGACCACTTCACCGCGCCGGATGCCTATTTCTTCTGGTGTTTCCGCCGCGCGATCACCTTCAAGCTTGATCTGTCGCCGTTTCCGAATTGCATGGCCTTTGTCGAACGCCTGCAGCAACGCCCCAGCCTGCAGAAAGTGTTGGCCCACGAAAAAACGGTCGAAGCCGAATTCGCCCGTACCGCACAGCCGTTGAACTGAAAACGCCATGGAAATCAAAATTCTGACATCCAACAGCACGCTGCCGGTGCTCAACGCGCTGATCCCCGCCTATGAAAAAAGCAGCGGCAACACCGTATCGATCAGCGCGGATTCCGCCAAGGCGATGGTCGCCCGCATCCGCGGCGGCGAGACCGGCGATGTGTTGGTGCTCGGTAACGGCGCTGTCAAGGAACTGGCGGAAGCCGGCTTCATCAACGGCGCCACCCGCCGCGGTTTTGCCCGCGCCGTCGTCGGCGTCGGCGTGCGCAGCGGCACACCGCACCCCGACATCCGTTCGGTGGAGGCCTTCCGCAAAGCCCTGCTTGCCGCGCGCGCCATCGCGCACACGGTGCACGGCGCCAGCGGCATGTATATCCCGACATTGCTGGAAAAACTCGGCATCGCTGCTGAAATGAAGGCCAAAACCGTGACGCGCCCCGGCGGTTATATCGGCGCGGTGGTGGTTGCGGGTGAAGCCGACATCGCTTTGCAGCAAATCCCCGAATTGCTGGCCGTGCCCGGACTGGACTGCGTCGGACCGGTGCCCGATGCCGTACAGAAATCCTTCGAGACCTCAATCGCACTGTTCAACGGCAGCACACAGTCCGCTGCGGCACAGGCCATGACGGACTTTTTCGCCAACCCGGCCAATACGCCGCTGTTCCGTGACAAAGGCCTGGAACACGTCACCCAATAAACCAGTCGAGGAGCCCGCCATGACCCTGAACACCTTGCGTATTGCCGCACTGCTGGCCACCGCGCCGGTGCTGGCCACACTGCCCGCCGCAGCCGCTGACCGCTATCCGACCAAACCGATCCGCTTCATCGTGCCTTATCCGCCCGGCGGCACCACCGACCTCGTCGCGCGCGGCATCGCCGGCAAACTGGCGGAAAAATACGGCCAGCAGATAGTCATCGACAATCGCGGCGGCGCCAGCACCATCATCGGCACCGACCTGATGGCCAAGGCCGTCCCGGATGGTTACACCATCGGCCTGATCACCCAGACCACAATGTCGATCAATCCCAATGTGGTGCCGAAACTGCCCTACAGCACTGAACGCGATCTCGCGCCGATCACCCAGGTGGTCTATTTCCCCTACGTCATCGCGGCCCACCCCTCAACGCCGTTCAGCACCTTCAAGGAAATGGTCGCGCTGGCCAAAGCCAAACCCGGAACGATTACCTATGGCACACCGGGGACCGCTTCGACCAACCACCTCGGCGGCGCCCAACTGGAGCAACTGATCGGCGCCAAACTGCTGCATGTACCGTTCAAGGGCGCCGGCCCCGCCATTACCGCGGTGCTGGGCGGCCAGGTGCAAACGGTCATCACCGGCGCAGCCACCGTAATCCCGCAGGCCAAGGCCGGCAAACTCAAGGTCATCGCCTTCGCCGCAGAAAAACGCCACCCGAACTGGCCGGACATTCCATCCACCGGCGAAGCCGGCCTCAAAGGCTACGAAGCCGGCACCTGGTTCGGCATCGTCACCCGCGCCGGCGTGGCCAAGCCGGTCATCAACAACCTCAATCAGGAAATCATCGCCGCGCTGAACACCGCCGAACTCAAATCCAGCCTGACCGGCGCCGGATTCGATATCCGCACGCAGTCGCCGGAAGAATTCGGCAAGTTCATGGCAGCTGACCGCGCTTTGATCGGCAGCGTCATCAAGGCTGCGAACATCACACTCGATTGATTTTTATCAAGTTATTACAAGACAAAGGGGCTGCGGCCCCTTTTTTTTGATTTTAAGGCAAGCGTATGATGGCTGCATCATGAATGCCCCCCACAAACCGCCAGTCGGGTCTGGTCAAGCTCTGGCATACCCGTCACTGCTGACGAAAATTCTCGAGCAAATCCCTGTCCGGGTGTTCTGGAAAGACGCCGAACTGCGTTATCTCGGCTGCAACACCCTGTTCGCCCGTGACGCCGGTTTTGCATCCCCCGAGGAAGTCATCGGCAAGGATGATTTCCAGATGGTCTGGCATGAACAGGCCGAGTTGTACCGGGCCGATGACCTCAAGGTGATTTCGTCAGGCCAGCCGAAGCTGGATTACGAAGAACCGCAGACCGGCTCTGACGGCCGCGCGATCTGGCTGCGCACCTCGAAAGTGCCGATACGCGACGGCGACGGAAAAATCATCGGCATGCTTGGCCTATATGTAGACATCACGACGCGCAAACAATCGGAACTGGCCCTGCACAATGCCAATCGCGCCCTGCGTGCGATCAGCGCCTGCAATGAAGCCATGTTCCGCGCGAAAACTGAGTCCGACTTACTCAACGCCGTATGTGCCCTGATTGTTGAAATCGGCGAATACAGGATGAGCTGGATCGGATATGCAAATGACGACGCCGAAAAATCCGTAACGCCGGCGGCCATGCACGGCATCGAGGATGGCTATCTGGAAAGCCGTCAATTCAGCTGGGATGCAAACAATCCCGCCGGTCGCGGCCCCACCGGCAACTCCATCCGTACCGGCAAAGCGCAGATCAACCAGAATTTCCTGACCAACCCGGCACTGGGCCCCTGGCGCGAAGCGGCACTGCAACGCGGTTATCAATCGAGCATTGCGCTGCCGCTGGCCGGCAACAAAGGGACTTTTGGCGCCTTGGTGATTTATGCCCAGGAGCCTGATGCCTTTAATGCCGGAGAGGTCGCGCTGCTGGAAGACCTGTCCAAAGATCTGTCCTTCGGCATTGAAACGATGCGCACACGCACGGAACGCGACCGCATCGCCGAAGAAAATCAACGACAGCTGATCGCCCAGCAGCAATCCCTGAAGGATTTTGTCAGGGTCATTGCCAGCACGGTGGAAATGCGTGACCCCTATACCGCCGGCCATCAGTATCGCGTCAGCCAGCTGGCGGTCGCCATCGGCCGCGGGATGGGATTGAGCGAACACACGGTCAATGGTCTCGAACTTGCCGCCATGGTGCATGACGTAGGGCAAATCAATGTCCCGGCGGAAATACTTTGCCGGCCGGGCAAGCTGAGCAATTTCGAATACCTGTTGATCAAGCAGCATCCGCAAACCGGCTACGATACCCTCAAGGACATCGAGTTCCCCTGGCCGATTGCCACCATCGTGCTGCAACATCACGAAAGACTGGACGGCTCTGGATATCCGCAAGGCCTGAAAGGGGACCAGATCCTGCTGGAATCCCGGATCATGGCGGTCGCCGACGTCACGGAAGCCATGTCCTCGCACCGCCCTTACCGTCCGGCCCGCCCCCTTGAGGCCGTCATCGACGAACTGCAAAGTGGCAGCGGCAGCCGATATGACAAGGCCGCCGTTGACGCCTGCCTCAACCTGTTGCGGGAAAAGAAGTTCACCTTCAGCACCTGAACAGCATTGCGGGGGCGCTTCCCGCACTCGAAAACGC
>JBIIZE010000153.1:0-5462 GCA_044346435.1 Burkholderiales bacterium | reverse complement strand
GCACCAAGCAGGTTGCGCACAATCTGGCGCACGGCATCACCCCGGTCGGCGTGACCAAACGCATCAAGGACATCATCGACGGCGTTTACAACCAGGAAGGCGCGCGTCTGGAACTCAAGGCGGCGCAGAATCAGGCCCGGTACGATGTCATGGGCACCAAGGACATGACCCGCGAAATCAAGCGCGTCGAGAAGGAAATGCTCGATGCGGCACGCAATCTTGAATTCGAGAAGGCGGCACAATTACGTGATGAGCTGCATGTGCTGAAGCAACGGCTGTTCATCGACGCGGCATAACAACGATGGCGACCCGGGTGCTTTTTGTCTGTATGGGCAACATCTGCCGTTCGCCGACGGCCGAAGGCGTGTTCAAACATCTGGTGGCGAAGAATGGTCTGGCTGCTGAGATTGAATCCGACTCGGCGGGAACCCATGATTACCATATCGGCGATCCGCCGGATGCGCGTTCACAAGAGGCGGCCGGCCGGCGCGGTTACGACCTGACCGCCTTACGCGCCCGTCAGGTCACGCCGGATGATTTTGCGGCGTTTGATTATGTGCTGGCGATGGATGAAACCAATCTCACGGCGCTGCGCCGGCTGTGTCCCGCACAGTATCGTGAGCGTGTAAAACTGTTTCTCGAATTCGCGCCTGAAGCGGGGCGCCGGGATGTCCCTGATCCTTATTACGGCGGTGCGCAGGGCTTTGAAGACGTCCTGGATCTGGTTGAACTGGCGGCAGAGGGGCTGCTCGATCACATCGCCGGGTCGCGCTGATTGCGACCGCGGCGATGCTGCGTCGGTCATTCGAGCTTGATGTTCGCAGTCTTGATTACTTTTACCCAGTTGTCGTACTCGTCTTTCATGAATTTGCCCAGCGCCTCAGGGGTTCCGGCCGAAGGTTCCGCGCCTTGGCTGGACAGGCGCTTGGCCATCTCGGGTTCGGACAGGGCTTTCACCGATTCAGCGTTGATCTTGGCGATGATGTCCTTGGGCAGGGCGGCCTGTCCCATCAGCGCGTACCAGGTCGCATACTGAAAACCTTTGACGCCGGATTCGGCGACGGTCGGGATATCCGGAATCGCCGGTGAGCGGTTCGCGCTGCCGACGGCGATGCCGCGCATGCGTCCGGCCTGCATCTGCGCCAGTACGGTCGGGATGCTGTTGAACATCACCGTGATCTGACCGGAAATCAGATCCGTCATCGCGGGTGAGGTGCCTTTATAGGGCACATGCAGCAGATTGGTGCCGGTCATCGACTTCAGCAACTCCATACCCATGTGCTGCGGGCTGCCCGGACCGACCGAACCGTAATTGATCTGCCCCGGCTTGCTTTTGGCGAGTTTGATCAGATCCTGAACAGAACGCACCGGGAGTGAGGGGTGGACGACCAGAACCTGCGGGTTAATCACGGTGAGAACGATGGGTGCGAGATCCGTGAATACGTTGTAGGGCAGCTTCTGCAGTGCGGGCGCGAGTGCGAGCGACCCTGAGGTGCCGAACAGCAGGGTGTAGCCGTCGGCAGGTGCGCGCAATACGGTTTCAACGCCAATGACGCCGCCGGCCCCCGGACGGTTCTCCACGATGATCTGTTGTTTCCAGGCTTCCGTCAGTTTCTGTCCCAATGCGCGACCGACGAAGTCGGTGGGTCCGCCGGGCGGAAAGTGGATGATCATGCGTATGGAGCGTGAAGGGTAATTTTGAGCTGACTGTGCGCTGGCAAGCGTTGCGCAGGCCATCAGCGCCCCGGCGATGCCGCATTGAATGATTTTTCTCATGATGTCTCCTCTCGTTTTTTTGCAGTCCGTATTGTCGAATCTATCACGAGTCCGGTTTGACCCGGACAGATGCAGCGGCTATCTTCGGCCGACCCAATTCAAAACAATCGAGTCCATTAAATGAACGACGCCATCCGGGCGCTGCTGCACCCGCAGTCCATCGCCGTTATCGGCGCTTCCAGCGATTTCAACAAGATCAACGGCCGTACCTTCAAGGCGCTGGTCGACAAGGGTTATGCCGGACGCATCATTCCGGTGAATCCGAAATACCAGACGCTGCTCGATCGGCCGTGTTATCCGGACATCGCTTCAATACCCGGCACTGTTGATCTTGCCGTTGTCGCCGTTCCCGCGCGCCATGTGCCCGACACTCTGCGCGAACTGGGGCGCAAGGGCGTCAAGGCCGCGGTTGTTTTCAGTTCCGGCTTCAGCGAAGTCGGCGGTGACGGCATTCGTCTTGAGGCTGAACTGAAACAGGCGATCCGCGACAGCGGCGTGCGCATCCTCGGGCCGAATTGTCTGGGACTGGTCAATGTGTTTGAAAACGTGATGGCGACTTTCAGCCAGTTTTCGCTGGGGCCAACACCGGAAGGGCCGGCGGCTTTTGTCACGCAATCCGGTGCGCTGGGTACGGCAACGGCCGGCGTGGCCCGCAAACGCGGTCTTAATTTCGGATTCTTCGTCAACACCGGCAATGAAAGCGACATCCAGTTTGTCGATGTCATGGGCGCGATCATTGCCGAACCGCAGATCAAGGTCGGCGCCGGCTATATCGAAGGTTTGAAAAACGGCGCAGGTTTGCTGCAGGTTGCGGAAGATGCAATGCAGCGTTGCAAGCCGCTGGTGCTGACCAAGGTCGGACGAACGCGCGCCGGCGCCAAGGCAATTGCTTCGCATACCGGTTCGCTGGCAGGGGAGGATGCGGTGTTTGATGGCGTGATTCGCCAGCGCGGCATCATTCGCGCTCGTAGCGATGAGCAACTACTTGATTTTGTTGAGATATTTTCAAGTTGCCCATTGCCGGCCGGCAATGGTATCGGCATCATCACGCGTTCCGGCGGTGCCGGTGCGCTGATGGCCGATCGCGCCGAAGAAATCGGCCTCAATGTTGCGACGCTGAGTGAGGCGACAACCGAGGCCTTGCGCAAGGTGGTGCCGGCCTTCGGTTCCACCGGCAATCCGGTGGACATCACCGCGCAGGGATTGGTGAACCCGAACCTGATGCGCGAGAGCATCAACATTCTGCTGTCCGATCCCAAAGTGGATGTGGCCATTGCCTGGCTGTCGTTCTCGGAAAAACAGGCTGACATGAATGTGCAGAATTTTGTTGAGGCGAAGGCGCAGACGACAAAGCCGTTCATCGTGTGCTGGATGGGCATGCCCGATGCTGCTGGGGAAAAAATGCGCGCTGCCGGCATTCCGGTGCTGCGCAGCGCCGAAGCTGCGGTCGATGCGGTGGGTGCCATCGTTCGTTACGCTGAAGCCCGCCGCAACTGGATAGCCGATGCGGCGGCGCGTGCTGCGTTGCAGCCGCCGGTGTTGAAGCTGCCGGCGCAATCCGGCGCCGTATCGAGTCTTGAGGGGCAGGTGCTGCTGCAACGCTGTGGCGTGCAGACGGCCGCTGCAAAGCTGGCGACAACGGCGGATGAAGCGGTCGTTGCCGCGCAGTCGCTGGGTTTTCCGGTGGTGCTGAAAATCGAGTCGCCCGACATCCTTCATAAAACCGAGGCAAAGGGTGTTGCACTGAATCTGAAAGACGCCGATGCGGTACGCGCAGCATTCAGTCAGCTGGTTGCCAATGCCAAACACTACAAGGCGGATGCCCGGATCAGCGGCGTGCTGGTGCAGGCGATGGCGCAGGGTGATGTGGAACTGGTGATCGGCCTCAAGCGCGACGCTTCCTTCGGCCCCGTGGTGATGGTTGGGCTGGGTGGCGTGCTGATCGAGGTGTTCAAGGACGTGGTGTTCCGTGTCGCGCCGGTGACCGAGGGTGAGGCGATGCGCATGCTCGATGAATTGAAGAGCCGTGTCGTGCTCGATGGCGTGCGCGGCAAGCCGCCGGTCAACAAGCAGGCCGTCGCGCGGATGATCAGCGCGGTGTCGCAATTCGGTGCAGCAGCCGGTTCGCGACTGGAGGAACTCGATCTCAATCCCGTACTGGCCGGCCCGCAGGGCGCCACCGCGGTTGACTGGCTGATGTTGCTCGATTGAGTCAATGAGCGAACCTGCAAAGGCAGATGGCACTTCGGCGCTGGCGCCGTTCCGCGTGCGTGCCTTCCGTTTCCAGTGGCCGGCCGATCTGGCGGCATCCTGGGCCATGGAAATGGAAATGCTGATCCTCGGCTGGTATGTGCTGGTCGAGACCCGGTCCGTGCTGATGCTGACGGTCTTCGCTTCGTTGCAGTATGTCGGCACGCTGCTGTCGCCGATGTTCGGCGTAATGGGAGACCGTATCGGCCACCGCGTCGTGCTTTGCGCGATGCGCTGCTTGTACGTAACGCTGGCTTCGGTGCTGATGGTCGCGGCCTTCATGGATGCGGTAACACCGACGCTGGTGCTGATGACCACGGCGGTTCTCGGTCTGGTCAAGCCTTCGGATATCGGCATGCGCACCGCGCTGGTTGGAGAAACCGTGCCGCCCGCGCATCTGATGCCGGCAATGAGCATCCAGCGCACCACCCAGGATTCGGCGCGTATCGCCGGTGCGCTCACGGGTGCAGGCCTGGTTGCCCTGCTGGGCATGTCCTGGGCTTATGTGTTCGTGGTTATCTTCTACGGCATCAGCCTGCTGTTGAGCACCCGTGTGATCGAGTCGCGCAGCGCCAGCCATAAAGCCGCTGTGCAGCAGGCCACGCCGTGGCGCGACCTGAAGGAGGGCATGCGTTATGTCTGGCGGACGCCGCATCTGCGCGCCACAATGTTTTTTGCCTTCCTGCTCAACCTCACTGCGTTTCCGCTGTTTAACGGATTGATGCCCTATGTCGCCAAGGAGGTTTACGGTGCCAGCCAGACTACGCTGGGCACAATGGTGGCATCAGCAGCAAGCGGCGCGCTGATCGGTTCGATCTTCATGAGCCGCTTTGGCAGCTCTTTTCCTCCGGCCCGCGCAATGCTGGTTTTCGGTGCGGCATGGCTGGGCATGTTGCTGCTGTTCGCGCAGACGCGCAGTCCTGCGGAAGGCATTCCGCTGCTGTTCATCGCCGGCATCATGCAGACCATGGTTTTGATTCCGAGCAGCACGCTGCTGCTGCGTACTTCCGATGAACGTTATCGCGGTCGCATCATGGGTATTCGCATGCTGGCGATTTACGGCAATCTGCCCGGCCTGCTGCTGGCGGGGCAGTTGATTGCCCATTTCGGCTACAGCACGATGGCCACGGCTTACAGTCTTTTCGGTCTGTTAATGACGGCGCTGATTGCCTGGGTCTGGCGGAGCCATCTGTGGCAAAGCGGCGCTGCGGCGAACCGTCGCTGACAGTTCCACGGTTTTCAGCCGGCCTGCGGCAGTTCATTCCAGGAAGTTGTGTAGCGCGGTGATTTTTGCGCGGTCTGCATGCGCCAGGGCTGGCTGATTCCCGCGCAGGCAAAGGTGGCGGTGTTCATGCCGTAGATCCGGTTGATGCGATCCATGGCATTCATCAGGCGCTTGGCGCGTGGCTGCTCGGTGGCGCAGAAAAGATCTTCCT
>JBIIZE010000081.1:0-7473 GCA_044346435.1 Burkholderiales bacterium | reverse complement strand
TTCGGAGTTTTCGCAGGAGCCAGCATCGCGGTCCACTGATAGACATCAAAGCCTTTCAGGCCCGACTCGTCGAGTGTGGGAATGTCGGGCAGTGCCGCGGAGCGTTTTTTCGAAGTTACCGCCAGGATTCTGACCCGCCCGGTTTTGGTTTGCGGAATGACCGTTGATGAACCAAGGACCGCTGCCGGTACCTGACCGCCCGAGAGATCCACAATCGCCTGGCCGCCGCCCTTGTAAGGGATATGCATCATGTCGATGCCCGTCATGTTCTTGATCAGTTCTCCCGAAAGATGCTGCGAAGTGCCGGTGCCCGACGTGCCGAACGACAGGGGTTTGGATTTGGCTAGGGCGATGAATTCCTTGACGCTTTTTGCCGGCACTGCGGCATGCACCGCCAGTACCAGCGGCTGAGTCGACATCAGTGAAATCGGCACAAAACTGGTGCGCGGGTCGAACTTCAGGTTCTTGTAGGCGGCGTTGAGCAGCGTCAGTGAGTCCGCCGCGGTAATCAGGGTATAGCCGTCCGGAATTGCTTCCGCGACGCCGGTGAAAGCGATGGTGCCGGTGGCGCCGGGCCGGTTGTCGACCACCACCTGTTGTCCCAGTTTGACGGTGAGTTGCTCGGCGACGATGCGGGACACCAGGTCGGTTGCGCCACCCGGTACATAGGGCACGACCAGGCGGACGGGGCGGGTCGGCCATGCTTGTGCGTGGCACAGACTGAAAGCTGCAGGCAGAACCAATGTCATGACCACGGCGATCAGTGAACAGAGACCGAGCGGGCTGCGGGATGTGGTGATCATGGGAAGCCTTTCATTTTGGATGTGACCGGGGGAAAACCAATGGGGCGCTTATGTTTTGCCAAGTTAGCATTATAGAAGTAGCATAAGCAACTACTATGCCATCCAAAGCTGTCAAATCGCCCGCTCTGCGTCGAGCCGCATTGCCGCTGCCCGCGTCCTTGCGCGAGCTCGGTTTTACCGATTATGAAGCGAGAGCCTATGCCGCGCTTGCCGCAAAGCAGCCGGCAACAGCCTACGAGATTGCCAAGGTGGCGCAACTGCCGCGGGCGAATGTCTATGCGGCGCTGCGCAATCTCGAAGGGCGCGGCGCCATTCAGCCGGTCACCGAGAATCCTGTTCGCTATGTTCTGGTGAATCCGGAACAGTTTTTCCGGCGGATTCAGCGTTCCACGGCGGGGCTGTGCGACGATGTGGTGCGATCATTGAAGCGCACGGTGAAAGCGGATGAGAGCGCTTACGTGTGGGTCTATCGTGGTGAAGACGAGGTTCACGCCAAGCTGACCGGCATGATCGAGGATGCACGCGAACATATCTGGCTGAAAGGGCCCGTCGAACTGATCGAGCCTTATGCCGGCTTGCTGGTCGAGGCCGCACGGCGCGATGTGTCGGTCCGGCTGATCGTCTTCGGTGAGGAGGTTCCCGGACTCATTGCGCATGCGCGCATTCAGGTGGTTCCCCATGAAGGTGACGGCGAACCGCACGGGCCGCCTTCCGATCTGATGTTGACCGCCGCCGCGGACAGCACCGGGATGCTGATTGTTTCCTATGCCGGCACGGTCAAGGCGTCTTATGCGCGGGATTCCTCAATTGTGTATGTCATCGAGACACTGTTGCTGCACGAGATTTATCTCGCGGAAATTCATCAGGTCTTCGGCAAGCAGCTGGATGCGCGGTTCGGCCGCAAGCTGGAAAAGCTGCGCCGTAAATACCGGCCGCGGGGTCGGGGGCGTCCGGTAATCATTGGCGATGATCAGGGCGTGGCGTAGAAACATGATTGCGTTTATGCATTAAGCGGAAATAACAGGAGACACAGAGATGGCTGATGCGGCACCGGGCAAACGACCCAATGTAATTCTGATTCTTGCGGATAATCTGGGCTGGGGTGAGCTGGGTTGTTATGGCGGAGGCACGCTGCGCGGCGCGCCGACGCCACGCATTGATGCACTGGCGGCCGAAGGGCTGCGTTTGCTCAATTTCAATGTTGAAAGTGATTGTGTGCCGACGCGTTCGGCACTGATGACCGGCCGCCATCCGATCCGCACCGGCGCCCTGCAGTCGGTGCCTGCGGGTTTGCCGCAAGGGCTGATCCCCTGGGAAATTACACTGGCGCAACTGTTCAAACAGCAGGGTTATGCCACGGCGATTCATGGCAAATGGCATCTGGGTGACCGCAAGGGCCGCTTCCCGACGGATCGCGGCTTTGATGAGTGGTACGGCATTCCGCGCACCACCAATGAAAGCATGTTCACCAGTTCCGCCGGCTACGATCCCAAGGTGACGCCATTGCCTTATGTGCTGGAGGCGCGAACCGGCGAGATGCCGCGCGAAGCGGATTTGTATGACCTGGAAATGCGCCGTCGAATTGATGGTGAATTGATTGTGCGTTCACAGGCCTTTATTACCAATCAGCACAAGTCCGGTACGCCGTTTTTCTCTTACGTGCCGCTGACGCAATTGCATTACCCGACGATTCCGCATCACGATTTTTCCGGCAAAACCGGCGCCGGTGATTTTGCCGATGCGCTGGCCGAGATGGATCACCGCGTCGGTCAGTTGCTGGATACGGTTGAAAAACTCGGCATTGCCGACAATACGCTGTTCATTTTTGCCAGTGATAACGGTCCGGAGTTCCGCCGGCCCTGGCGCGGTTCCGCGGGCATGTGGCAGGGCACCTATCACACGTCGATGGAGGGCGGATTGCGTGCGCCTTGCATGTTGCGCTGGCCCGGGCGCATACCGGCCGGCGGTGTCTCCAATGAAATTGTTCACGTCACCGATCTTTATACGACGATTGCGGGAATCATCGGCGCCGCAGTGCCCGAAGATCGCCCGATAGACGGCCTTGATCAACTGGCATTTTTTACCGGTGCCCAGGCCAAGTCCGCACGCGAGGGTTTCCTGTTCTATATGAAGTCGGAATTGCGCGCGGCCAAGTGGCGGGAATGGAAGATGCACCTGGTCTGGGAGTCCGAACCCAACGCCGGCGCCAATCACCTTGAATCGCCGCTGCTGTTCAACCTGATCCAGGATCCGAAAGAGGAAACCGACGTCAACACCACGTCGGGGTGGGCACGCACCCCGCTGCGCATGATGATGCATGAGTTCCAGGAGGGGCTGAAACGCAATCCGCCGATTCCACCGGGTGCCCCTGACGACTATCAGCCTGCTGCCAGGCGTTGATGTAACCCTTGCGGACTCAGGGTTTTGCGTCGCCGGAATAACGCCGGCGGCGCTGGTGTGTCTTGTCAATTAGCAGGCTTTCCCATAGGCTTTGCCGCTCAATATTTCCCCCTGTTTTTTTGGAGATCACCATGAACGACATGCTGCGTGAAGACCTGCTGGCCCTCGTATCCAACCGCACGACCGTATCGCGCCGTGAATTTGTCGCCGGCTCGCTGGCTGCCGGCTTCGCCCTTGCTGCGCAGCCGGTGTGCGCGCAAACGATGATTGCCACCGATGCCACCGGCCTCACCGCCGGTGAAGTGAAGATCCCGACGGCCAATGGCGATATTCCCGCTTACCGCGCGATGCCCGCCAACGGCAAGAACCTCGCGACCATCCTCGTCGTGCAGGAAATTTTCGGTGTGCACGAACACATCAAGGATGTCTGCCGCCGTTTTGCCAAGCTCGGTTATCTGGCGATCGCACCGGAAATGTTTTACCGCCAGGGCGATGTGTCGAAGCTGGCCGACAACAAGGAAATTTTCGCCAAGGTCGTCAATTTCGTGCCGGACGCGCAGGTGATGAGCGACCTCGACGCGGCAGTGGCCTGGGCCGGCAAAAACGGCGCCGACGGCAAGCGTCTCGGCATTACCGGATTCTGCTGGGGTGGCCGTATCACCTGGCTGTATACGGCGCACAACAAAAACGTCAAAGCCGGCGTGGCCTGGTACGGCCGCCTGGTCGGCCAGGCCAGCGACATGACGCCGAAACATCCGATCGACCTCGTGGACCAGATCAACGCACCGGTGCTGGGCCTCTATGGCGGCGCCGATGCCGGCATCCCCAATGACACCGTCGACAAGATGAATGCGGCACTCAAGGAGAAGGGCAAACCGTCGATGATTCATCTTTATCCGGATACCCCGCATGCCTTCCACGCCGACTACCGGCCGAGCTTCCGCAAGGAGCAGGCGGAGGATGGCTGGAAACGCGCCACGGAATGGTTCAAGAAAAACGGCGTTTGAGTGTTTCTTCAGACATTGACCACACGGGGCCCGCGGGCCCCGTGTTTTTTTGTTAGTGTCGAAGCTTCATTAGTATTTGATGCGCATCGTGACTGAACAGAATCCGGATTTCTCAGTTCGCAAATCCTGGCCGCTGGCGCAGCGTGTCGGCCACATTGAGCCCTTCCACGTGATGGCGCTGCTTGCACGCGCCCGTGAACTCGAGGCCGCCGGCCGCAGCATCATTCATATGGAGATCGGTGAGCCGGATTTTGCGACACCGGAGGCGATCCGCAAGGCCGGTGCGCAGGCGATTGAGCGCGGCGACACTTTTTACACACCTGCGCTGGGACTGCCGGCCCTGCGCCAGGCTATCGCCGCGTTTTACCGCCGCCGTTACGGCGTTGCGGTCGCGTCCGAACGCATCATCATCACGCCCGGCGCTTCCGGCGCATTGCTGCTGGCGACCGCAGCACTGGTCAATCCCGGTGATGAAGTGCTGCTTGCTGATCCGGGTTATCCGGCAAACCGTCATTTCGTAAGGCTGATGGACGGCGTTCCGGTGGGCATAGCGGTCGGTCCGGACAGCAATTACCAGTTGCGCAGCGAACATCTGCAGCAGCACTGGGGCGCCCGCAGCAGGGCCGCGCTGGTGGCAACGCCGTCGAATCCGACCGGCACGCTGATCGAGCCGGATGAATTGCGGGCAATGGCGCAATTCGCCGCGGCCCGCGGCGGTGCGCTGATCGTCGACGAGATTTATCACGGTCTGGTTTACGAGGGCGCGGCGCAGACGGCGCTGGCTTTGCGTGACGACGTGTTCGTGATCAACAGTTTTTCCAAATACTTCAACATGACCGGCTGGCGCCTCGGCTGGTTGGTGGCGCCCGAACGTTATGTCGATGCCATCGACCGCATCGCGCAGAACATCTTCCTCGCGGCATCAACGCCCGCGCAGTACGCCGCGCTGGCGGCGTTTGAGCCGGAGACGCTGGCATTGCTCGATGCGCGACGCGATGAGTTCCGTGCGCGCCGGGATTTCCTGCTGCCGGCGCTGCGTGGTCTCGGTTTCGGCGTACCCCAAATTCCCCAGGGTGCGTTTTACATCTATGCCAGGAGCGCAGAGTTGGCGCCCGACAGTTATGTTTTTGCCCGCGAGTTATTGGAGAAGGCGGGTGTGGCGATTACTCCCGGCATCGATTTCGGCGCGAACGCCGCGCAGGAGCATTTGCGATTCGCCTATACCGTTCCGGTGGACCAGCTTGGCGAAGGTGTGGACAGGATTGCCCGTTTTCTGAAACGGTAAGGTGCGCGGTTCAGCCGATCGCGCGCACGATCAGCGAAATGCCGCTGATCACCAACAGGCCGCCCATCGCCCGGATCACCGTTTCGCGCGACAGGTTGAGGTGCAGGTGGTGGCCCGTCCACACGCCCAGTGCCATCACCGGCAGCAAGGCTGCCGCAGCAATCAGTGCTGCCGGCGAATACAGTCCGGCCGCAATGAACAGCACAATTCGCGCCAGAGTGGTGAACATGAATATCACCGGCATGGTCGCGCGGATCTCCGTGGGGCCGGCGCCTCGCCCGGCGAGGTAAAACACGTAAATCGGTCCGCCGATGCCGAACACTGCGGAGGTGGCGCCGCCGAAGGCGCCGATCGGCCCTGCCGTCCATCGCGGTAGCGGAAAACCCTTGCCGCTGCGCAAAACATAGGACGCGCCGAACAGCAGCACAAAAACTCCCAGGCTGCCGAGCAGCAGTTCCGGATGCATGCGCAACAGCAGCCACACGCCGGCGAGGATGCCCAGGCCCATGAACGGGATCAGCAGCATCAGTTCGCGGCGCATCACGTCGGCACGCAGCCGCAGTCCCATATTAATGGCGCCGACACAATCAAGAATGACAAAAAACGGCACGGCGAATTTCAGCGGAAACAGGTGTGCCAGCAGCGGTATGGCGAGCAGCGTCGAGCCGAAACCGGTGACGCCGAACACGACATAGGCCGCGAACACGATCAGCGGCGCGAAGATCAGGATTTCAGGTTGCAGCAGGTCGGCAATCAGCATCGTGCCGAGTATAACCGGTAGAATTCATGCCGCCGCAGGACGGCGTCCGCCGTCGTCCGGTCACGCAATCTGCAGATCAACAGGACCTCACCGTTTCATGACCCAACTCATCCTGATCCGCCATGGCGAAACGCTGTGGAACACCGAGCGCCGCATGCAGGGCCAGCTCGACAGCCCATTGACCGAACGCGGCCTCTGGCAGGCGCAGCAGCTCGGCATCCGCCTGAAGAATCAGCCTTTCACCACGCTGTATTCCAGCGATCTGCCGCGCGCGGCGCGCACCGCGGAACAGATCGCCATCGTCACCGGACACAACATCCTCACCGATGAGCGTCTGCGCGAACGTCACTTCGGCGTGTTTGAAGGCATGACCCAGAAAGAAATGCAGGCCTGCGAACCGGAGGCCTACGAACGTTTCATGTCACGCGATCCGCAGTACGCGGTGCCCGGCGGTGAAAGCCCCGCAGCTTTTTTCGTGCGCTGCCGTGCTGCACTGGAAGAACTCGCGCAGCGCCACGCCGATGAAACCATCGCCATCGTTACCCACGGCCTGGTGCTTGATTCCGCCTACCGCGCCGCGACCGGCCTCGCGCTCGACGCGCAGCGCCCGGTGCCGCTGGTCAACGCCAGCCTCAACTGGTTTGCTTTTGACGGCAGCAGTTGGAGCGCCGGCGCCTGGGGGGATGCCGAACATCTCGGTCCCGACGGCGTCACCATTTTCGGCGACCGCCGAATCTGAGTAAAATAATCAATAAAAACAAATATTTATGAATGATGTTCAGGCTCTGCCGGTCATTATCGTCCATGGCCTGTGGGTGCACGGCCTGGTGATGGAATACCTCGCGCATCAATTGCAGCAGGACGGTTTTAATGCCCACACCTGGTCCTATCCGACAATGCGGCAGACGCTATCGGAAAACGCCGATCATTTGGCGCAGTACTGCAGTAGTCTCGGCCTGCAGCGCCTCAATATCGTCGCGCACAGCATGGGCGGGCTGGTGGCGATGAAAATGCTGGAACGCACGCCAGCCATCCACTGCGAACGGCTGCTGTTGATCGGCACGCCGTACACCGACAGCGCCGCGGCGCGCCGGCTCTCACAATTTCCCGGCGGCGACTGGCTGCTCGGACGCAGCATCCGAGAATGGCTTGATGAGCCACGCCCGCCCCTGAAGGCGCGTCTGGCCGGCGTGATCGCCGGCACGCGAGGCTTCGGTC
>JBIIZE010000080.1:0-7548 GCA_044346435.1 Burkholderiales bacterium | reverse complement strand
AGAGGGGTTTTGATGCTAATTGTTATCCTATTTCACCGCAACCACAGCGCCGTTCAGCGCTTATCGCAGGACCATTCGCGCCAGCCGCCGAGCAGCGGAAAATAAAGTCCGAGCCGGATGTGCTGCATGCCGCCGGCCTGCATCAGCCGTGCATAACGTTCGAGCTGGCTGCGGTAACGCAGTTGCTCGTTGTCGAGGAAGGCATCGACATCACTACCTTCGTGCGTGCTGGTCTTGTAATCGATGATCCAGCGTACGCCCTGCTCATCGACAAAAGTGCGGTCGATCACGACATTGATGCGCTGGCCGTCGACCAGACCGGTGAGCCGCAACTCGGAACGCCCCTGAGGCTGCGCACCCAGCACCCAGCGGCCGCGCTCGTCGCTGACGCAGCGGATCAGCGCCTGTTGTGCGCGTGCCGCCGCCTCGGGAATTTCCGGCTCACCGACGCCCTGCGCCGCCAGCGCCAGCCGGATTGCCGGGCCCAGCGCATGGATGCGCGCAGCATCCCATCCGGCACCACCCTCGTCAGCAATGCGCTGCAACCAGCGGTGCACAACGCTGCCGATGTGACGGGCGGTTTCGCCAACCCATGAGAATTCGAGATCATCCTGCGCACGCGCGGGTTCCGGCGGCGGGGTCCACGAGGCAGCCGGCGGCGGCTCGGGCCGTTGCCAGCCGGACTGCAAGCGGCGCAGTTGTTGATCAATCACCAATCGCTGCGCACCGACATCCTGAATCGGCGGATCGATAGCCGGCAGCGCGGCCTCGTACTGTGAAGACACCACCGGCCACAGCTTGCCGAGCAGCGACCGCGCCGATGGTGCCTTGATGCGCAGTCCTTCTTCGTCAGGTGATAAGCCGACGCTGCCCAGCAGATGCAGCTGCTTTTTGGCGCGGGTCGCCGCCACATACAACAGCCGCCCGTCTTCCAGCGCCTGCTTCTCGGCATGAAAACGTGCGATCCACTGGTAAATGGCATCACCGTCATCGCCTGCAGCATTGATCGGCGCGAGCAGCAGTTCCGTCGCACCGTGAACATCCGGCTGTTCGGTCCACAGGAACAGTTTTTTCTCATCGCTGCGCGGCGTCCGCGCCAGACCGGGCACGATCACGACATCGAATTCCAGACCCTTGGCCTTGTGGATGGTCATGATCTGCAGCGTGTCGTCAGCCTCGACGTCGGCCAGCGCGTAAAGCTCGCCGAGACCGTCTTCAAATGCGGCGCGGTCCGGCAATTCCCCGGCTTCCTCATGGCGGTCGAGATAACGGAAAAATACTTCCGCGTCTTCGAGATCGGTTTCGTATTCGACGCAGGCCGGTCCGCCCAGCGCGAACCATGCCCCCGCCACCTGCTCGCGTAACGGCGCGCGCCGGCGCTGCAGCAGACTGGGCGCCAGCGCCGTCGATAAGCGTTCAGCGCGCGCACGGCCGTCTCCCGTGAGTTGCGCAAGACGTTCTTCGTTATGTAATGCATCCCACAACGTCATAGCGGGGTTGTCCGCTGCGAGCGCATGCAAATCCGACAATGTCAGACCGCACCATGGCGCGCGCAGCACAGCGAGCCAGGCCAGCCGGTCGCCCGGATGCGCCAGTGCACGGGTCAGCGCCAGCAGATCCTGGACAACCGGACGCTGGCCCAGCGGCTCGATGTCGATGGCGCGGAAGCGCAGTTTCGCCGCCTTCAGCGCCGGAACGATGGCCCGCAGATGCCCGCGGGTGCGCGTCAGGATCGCCACCTTCACCGCCGGATCCGCGGCGCGTGCGGCCAGCACAATTTCAGCAACCTGCCTTGCTTCCGCAGAGCCGTCGTCGTCGAACAGGGGATGCACATGAACAGCAGTGCCGGGCAATGCGGTGCGGGTCGGTACTGACGCGGTGTACGGCACCGCGCCGGAAACCATGTTTTCGGTCGCCGGCAAAACGCGTGCAAACGCGGCATTGACCCAGTCAACGATACCCGACTGCGACCTGAAATTCGATGACAGCGCAATCGGATGCAGTTCAACACCTGCAATGCCTTCGGCACGCGCGCGCAGGAACAGACCGACCTCCGCTTCACGGAAACGATAGATCGACTGCATCGGGTCACCGACAGCGAATACGGTACGTCCGTCATCCGGCAGCCAGCCCGCGGTCAATCGCGCCACCAGTTCGTACTGGCTGATGGAAGTATCCTGGAATTCGTCGATCAGCAGATGATGGATGCGGTAGTCCAGCGCGAGCGTCAGATCGGTCGGTGCGTCTTCAGTACCCAGTGCCAGCAGCGCACTCTGTGCAACCTCGGTGAAGTCGACTTGCCGGCGCGACTGAAAAACCAGTTTCAGCTGCGCGACCGCCTGCGGCAGCAGGCGCAGGATGGCGCCGAGCACCTGCCACTGACTGTCACTGTATTGCGCTGGCGGAAGCAACCGCATGTCTGCCAGCGCCAAACGCAGATCCGATGCATCCTCCAGGGCCGCGAACAAAGCCAGCGCGCGCTCCTTCCACGGCTGAGCCTCCTTGCCTGCAGGAAAACCTTCGTTTTTGGTCAGCCGCTTGCGCCACGATCCGTCCGCGGTCAGGAATACGCCGGCCAGTGTCGTCCAGCCTTCAACGTCATCGGAAAAATGCCCCAGCCCCAGATTAACGAAGGCGTAGTCGGCCAGTGCGGACCATTCGGCTTCGACCTGACGAGGAACCGCAATACGCAAACGCTCCAAAGCCAGATCGCGGGCATGCTGCAACGCTGCTTCGAGCTCATCCCGTTCACGCCCATGGACATGACGCAGCCACTGGTCGCGCCGCGCCAGCATGTCGACGAGCAGATCCTCGGTCCGCGCAACATCGTTGTCGAGATGCGCCAGTACGGTTTCAACGTCGGTCGCAACGGCAGCGTTTTCATTGACCAGCGCAATCGTCGCCTGCGCAGCCTGGCGATAAAGCACCTCGGCGTCTTCAACACTGTCGGGCTGCGCGCCGAAACGCGACAGTACCGGCATCTGCCGCGTCAGCCCGGCGCAAAGCGAATCAATGGTCTGGATACGCAGCTGCGCGGGATTGTCGACGAGCTGCCAGCCGGCCTCGCGATCGCGCTTCAGCGCGGCATCAGCCAGTTGCAGGGTCAGTTTTTCATGCTCGGATTCCGGCGCCTTGCCCGACTGCGCATCGGCGAGCGCCTGCAACACGCGCTCGCGCATTTCTCCCGCGGCTTTTTTGGTGAAAGTCACCGCGATGATTTCTTCCGCGTTGTTCACATGCGCAAGCAACAGCAGATAACGCTGGATCAGCAGCTCGGTTTTTCCCGAACCGGCCGGCGCCTGAACAATGAAGGAGCGGCGCGGGTCCAGTGCTTCGCGACGTTGTGCGAGATCGGGAATGGCCACCGTCATTCGCCGCCCTCCCCGTCGGTCACTGGTTCTCCAAGACGTTCACGGATGCGGCAGAACGGCTGCTGGTCACAGAACTGGCAGGTCTGCGGATACCGTTTGGGATCCACCGCGGAGATACCATCGGCAAACTGCAAGGCGATACGCTCCAGATCCTCGCCCCAGGCCGCAACCAGATCCGTCCACGCCGGATACTGTTCATTGTGTTTGGAATCGGCATGCGCTTTGATGCCGGGCAACAGGTCACCGTCGCGCGCCAGTCCGGCATAGGCCATCCTGCCGGTGCGCACCTGCGCAAAAGCCACGGCAGCAGCGTCCGGCTCGGCAGTCAGCAGATACAGCGGCAGCTGCGGCTCCTCGGGACGTTCACCGAGCATGTCGCCGGCATTGGCCTTGCCGGTTTTATAGTCGATGATGATGCGGCGCCCGTCTGCGCTTTCATCCACACGGTCAAGACGGGCGTTGAGCTGGAGTCCGCCGATGGCCATGCCGCGTTTGTCCTCGACCGCCAGCACGGTGAATGCACTGCGCTTGCGGTCTTCGTCCAGCCAGGCACGCGCGAGATTCATCAGGCGCCGCTTTTCGATATCGGCAAAACGGCCCGACAGGGCTGTCGGTCGCTCGCGCCGGATGCGCTCCATGGCCGCATCGGCTGCGGCATCCAGCAGTACATTCAGCGCATCGGCACCCAATGCCTGCAGCGCATCGCTGCTGCGCAACTGCGCCCACACTTTCGCCAGTACATTGTGCACCAGCGTGCCGCGCTCCAACGCATCAAGGCCGGCATGCGGCACTTCCGGCGTTTCAGCCTGCAGACGATGCCGGGCCAGCGCGCGGAAAGGACAGGCCGCCTGGTCCTTGAGCAGCCCGGTACCGCCCCCGGCAAGATGTCCATCGGCAAGCGGCGGCGCCTTATCATCCTGCAAGCGTTCGACATTGCGCAGCGCATGAATCGCCGCTCGAAAATCGCCATGTCCCTGGATTTCAAGCTGTCCGGTATCCACTGCAGCAATCAAAGCACTGGGCCGCAGTTCACGATCATCCTCCTGCAGCGCATGACTCAGCACGACCTCATCCGCGGATACACACCAGCGCCCGGTGATGGCGCGGGCTGCCGCCAGCGCATCGGCCGGCGAAGACTGCGGCAATCCCGCAGCGCGCTGCACCGCCAGCGGCAGGAAAGGATTGGGACGCTGCGGAGGCGGCCAGTGCTCGTCATCAAGTCCCATCACCCACAGACTGTCAAAAGTCAGTCCTGAAGTTTCAAGCACGCCGAGAATCTGGATCGGCACATCGGGGGATTCGGGCTGAAACGGCGAGTCCGACGCCATCCGACGCAGTCGCGACAGCGCTTCTGCATAGGCCATGCGCGGCACCACACGATCCAGCGCGGCGAATCCGGCGATCACGTCATGCCAGCGCTTCAAAGTCTGGTATTCCGCAGAATCCAGCGCACGCTCTCCGGGAAATCCGGCCGCGGCCAGCGCTTCCGAAATGGCCCGCGCCCACATCGATGGCGCCTGCGTGCCGAACAACCGGTTTTTGCGAAACTCGGCCAGCGTTGTCAGATGCCGTGCGAGCTGAGGACAGTCTGCGCCGTGCCTTGCCACCAGATGCTGCAGTCTTTCCAGCGATACCGCCGGCTCAACACGGCCGCGCATCTCAACATCGAGCCGTGCGCGTGCCGTGCGTTCCGATTCAGCGCCGGCAATAAACGGCGAACGCAACACGCGACTGGCGCGCTCGTACTTGGTCTCGCGTCCGGCAAGTTCCAGCAGCAGCATGGCGGTATTGACCAGCGGGTAGTCCGTCAACGACACGCCCAGCGAAAGATTGAAAGGCATTACGCTCGGCGGCGCGCCGGGCAATGCGTAATCGGGCGCCATGGCCGCGCTGAACAGACGAACAACAGCAGCACGGCGCGCGGCAAGATCCGGCACCACGACACCGATGCGCTGGTGTCCGGACTCCAGCCGGCTGCGCGCCCAGGCCGCTGCAAGACGGATTTCCTGCTCGGCATCGATACAGGGCTGGCGCACGACGCGGCCGGTATGTGCTGCCGGGCCGGCGAGAAGAACTTCGCTGCCGGCCTGCTGCAAGTGGCCGAGAAATTCGGACTGCTGCGGGGTAAAACTGTCGAAGCCGTAGGCCAGCAGCGTCTGCGGTCTGCGGATGCGGCCATCACTCATCAGCGGCAGCACGCGGTCTGCCAACTCCACCGCATCCATCAGCCCGTTGCGTTGCAGGACCCGTTCATATCGCGGGGCCCAGTCCTGAAAAGCCTTGCTGTCTTCGTTCTGGGTGGCACTGCGCAGCTGCGGTTCCAGCCGCCAGGCGCGGGTCAGTTGCCAGGCTTCATGCGCCAGACGTGCCGCATCGGCAACAGCGAGCAGTGCTTCGCCGGAGGGTGAGGCTCGCAGCAGGTGCTCCCAGAGGGCGTGCGACTGCGCCTGTGACAACAGCAGCGGCAATGGGGGAATGTCGGCATATCGCGCATCCTCGCCGGCACGTTCGAGAAACCCGGACCAGGACAGAATGTCCGCGGACTCCCAGAGAACCTTGCCCCCGGCCGCCTGACGTTCACCGAATTCGCGCTGCAGCACCAGCGACAGTCGCTGGTTGGGCGTGACGACACAATGAGACCCTGCCGGCGATTGCATCAGCCGGTCAAAAACCTCATCTCGGGAAATCGTTTGGAAAGCAGCGGCGGCAGCCATGGGCAGGGATGATAAACCTGCCGCCGCAACGGCGCTGTGGCGCCGTTACTTCTCGATCAGATGCTTTTTCTCTTTGACCTTCGCCCACTCGTCAGCATCGGCGGGCGCATCTTTTTTCTCAATGATCGGTTTCCAGACTTTGGCCAACTCAGCATTCAGGGCGGTAAATTCGCGCTGATCGTCCGGCACGTCATCCTCGGCAAAAATGGCTTCGACCGGGCATTCCGCCACGCACAGCGTGCAGTCAATACATTCGTCGGGGTCGATCACCAGCATGTTCGGCCCTTCGCGGAAACAATCCACAGGGCAAACATCGACGCAATCGGAGTATTTGCACTTGATGCAGGACTCGGTAACAACGTAAGTCATGGAAATTCCTGATAAACCAGGGTTGAAAAAGCGACTGACGGCCCCATTTTACCAGATGCGGCTTTACAGGAAACGTCACGCCCCAAAGCGGTGCGCGGCTTCCCAAATGCGGGGTTTTTGGATAGCATGGGTTTTCCATTCCCCGCTGCGGCCCCGCAGCAAATTTTTCCATACCCGACAAGGCAGGACCAACATGAGTGAGCATATTCATCACGTAACCGATGATTCTTTTGACCCCGAGGTACTGCAATCGGCAACCCCGGTGCTGGTGGACTACTGGGCGGAATGGTGCGGCCCCTGCAAGATGATCGCGCCGATCCTCGATGAAGTCGCCCGTGAATATTCCGGTCGCCTGAAAGTCGCAAAACTGAACATCGATGACAACCAGGCCACCCCGCCGAAGTACGGCATTCGCGGCATCCCGACATTGATGCTGTTCAAGAACGGCTCGGTCGAAGCGACCAAAGTCGGCGCCCTGTCGAAATCCCAGTTGACCGCGTTTATTGACAGTCATATCTGAACGCTATACCCTTCGCCAACGCCTGACTCCACGACAGCCGCTAACCGGCAAGTCGAATACCAAAAGATAATTCAGGCGTTGGCATCGTTTCACGCAGCACCGCCCTTCCCCCCTTCAATTTCCCCGTTTTTTCCCGCGATCAGCGCCCGAAGTCCATGCATTTATCCGACCTAAAAAATCTCCACGTCGGCGAACTCGTCGATATGGCCGTCAAGAACGAGATCGACGGCGCCAACCGCCTGCGCAAGCAGGAACTCATCTTCGCGTTGCTCAAGAATCAGGCGAAGAAAGGGGAATCCATCTTCGGCGGCGGCACGCTTGAAGTGTTGCCCGACGGCTTCGGTTTCCTCCGCTCACCGGATACCTCGTATCTGGCCGGCACGGACGACATTTACGTCTCGCCCTCGCAGATCCGCCGCTTCAATCTGCACACCGGCGACACCATTGAAGGTGAGATCCGCACGCCGAAAGAAGGCGAACGTTATTTCGCACTGGTGAAAGTCGACAAGGTCAATGACGACTCACCCGAGAATTCCAAGCACAAGATTCTGTTCGAGAATCTGACGCCTTATCA
>JBIIZE010000079.1:0-7589 GCA_044346435.1 Burkholderiales bacterium | reverse complement strand
ATCCAGCACCTCATCGCCGGTCGCGGTGATCAATAAATAACGCGACGGCGTAACAGACGCCACTTCCAGCGCTCGCAGTTCATCGATGTGTTGCGGCGTCAGTTCGTAACTTGCCCCCGTGTAGAGATTTTTCTGCGGCCCGAGATAAGCCGCGAGCAGTTCATAGGGCCGCACCGCGGGATTGACCAGCACCGCACGCGCGCCGAAGCGCTCGACCAGCGATGTCGCGTAAAAACCGCCGAGCGATGAGCCCACCAGCGTCACGCCGCGCGGATCGTGCGGCGCGATCAGCGCTTCAAGTTGGGCCATCGCCTGCGCGGGACGATGGGACAGCTCGGGACAGGCGTAATGCTGTGCAAACCCCAGGCGCGCCATATGGTCGCGCAGCAGACCTGCTTTGAACGACAGCGCCGAACTGTTGAAACCGTGGATGTAAATCAGCAAACGACAGTCATCCTGCGAATTCAACCAGCGATCCGGCGCGCAATTTCCAGCAGCAACGCATCGTTTCCGCGTGCCGCGACCAGCGAGATGCCGATCGGACAGCCGTTCAGCGTCGCCAGCGGCATCGTCACCTGCGGCAGGCCGGCGTGACCGGCGACGCACAGCAGGCTCATCGCCCGCGCGCGGAAATCATCCAGCGCAGCCGCGGGGGTATTCAGCAGCGGCGCGATATCGGGCACGGTCGGCAGCACGAGTACTGCGTTGTCTTTGAGCAGTTCATCCATGCGCCGGCGTGCGGCATCGCGCACTGCCTGCGCTCCAGCGATATCAGCCGCGGTGATTGTTGCCGTCCACTGCATGCGTTCCCGCACGCCCGGTCCGAGTTGCGGCTGAACCTGCGCGACCCAGGCACCGAGCTGTTGATGGATTTCTGCGCCCTGCAGCACGCGGAAGGCCTGAAACCATTGCGGCAATCCTTCGCCGCTGACGGTGACTTTCTGCAGCGGGCCGATGACGGCTTTTATTTTCTCCAGCGCAGGCTGGAGGGCCTCAACGGCGCCACTGCCGAGCAGCGCGAAGCCGTCTTCGGCCAGCAAGGCAGCACCATGCTTCACCGCACCCGACTCGCCAAGCAGGACACGGCCGATGCGTTCGAGCAGCGCTGCGTCACGGGCAAACCAGCCTGCGGTGTCAAAACTTTTGGCGAGTGCGCAGGCGCCTTCCAGCGACACGCGGCCATGCGTCGGCCGGATGCCGTAGATGCCACAAAAACTCGCCGGCGCGCGTACCGAACCGCCGGTGTCACTACCCAATGCAAAATCCACCAATTTGCCGGCCGTCGCTGCAGCCGAACCGCTGGATGAGCCGCCGGGGATGCGTCCCGGCGCATTGACGTTGACCGGCGTGCCGTAATGCGCGTTCTCGCCGTTGAGGCTGTAGGTCAGTTCATCCGTCTGGGTTTTGCCGACCATGTCGGCGCCAGCGGCCAGCAAAGCCGCAACAACCGGAGCCGTATGTGAAGCGGCTTCATGCGTCGCCAGCCAGTCGGGACTGCCGAAACCGGTCTTGTTCCCGGCAATGTCGTAGATATCCTTGACACCAAAGGTCAGACCCGACAACGGACCCGCACCTGAACCTTTGACGGCAGCATGCGTGTGGCGACAAAACGCGCCAAGCGGATCGTCAGGAATAGTAGCCATCAGTGTGTCCCCAACTGCTTGAGCAGTTTTTCATGAATGCCGCCGAATCCGCCGTTGCTCATCACCAGCACCTGGTCACCGGACTGCGCTGCGCCGGCAATGGCCTGCACCAGCGCATCGATGTCGGCAAAAACCTCGGCCCTCTCGCCCAAAGGCGCCAGCGCTTCAGCCGCATTCCAGTTCAGACCACCGCTGTAACAGTACACGCGGTCGGCATCCTGCAGACTGCCGGGCAGTGCCTGCTTCATCACGCCGAGTTTCATCGTGTTTGAACGCGGCTCGATCACGGCGAGGATACGTGCCTCACCGACCTTGCGTCGCAGCCCCGACACGGTCGTCGCGATTGCGGTGGGGTGATGGGCAAAATCGTCGTATAAAGTAACGCCGCGGCGGACGCCGCGCAGTTCCATGCGCCGCTTGACGCTTTTGAATCCGGCCAGCGCATCGACGCCGCCGATCACCGGTACGCCGGCATGGCGTGCAGCAGCAATCGCCGCCAGCGCATTCATCCGGTTATGTTCGCCGGGCAGGTCCCACAGCACGCGACCCCGCGAAGCCCCCTGATGCAGCACTTCGAAAACACCGTTGTCATCGGCTGATCCGGCCTGCCACGCACCATCGCCGCCGAAACGTTCGACCGGTGTCCACGCACCGCGCGCCAGCACGCGATCAATGGCCGCTTCGCGGCCATTGGCAACAATCAAACCATTGCCGGGCACCGTGCGCACCAGGTGGTGGAACTGGGTTTCGATGGCGGCGAGGTCCGGGAAGATATCGGCGTGGTCATATTCGAGATTGTTCAGCACCATCGTCCGTGGCGCGTAGTGAACAAACTTCGAACGCTTGTCGAAAAACGCCGTGTCGTATTCGTCGGCCTCAATCACAAAAAACGGCGTTTCCGTCAGCCGCGCCGACACGCCGAAATTCTGCGGTACGCCGCCGATCAGGAAACCAGGATTCATGCCGGCATGTTCGAGTATCCACGCCAGCATCGCGCTGGTTGTGGTCTTGCCGTGTGTACCGGCGACGCCGAGCACCCAGCGCCCTTGCAGTACATGTTCACGCAGCCATTGCGGCCCTGACACATAGGGCAGTCCGCGGTTGAGGATTTCCTCCATCAGCGGATTGCCGCGCGTCACCACGTTGCCGATGACAAAGACGTCGGGCTCAAGTTTGATCTGGTCGATGCCGTAGCCCTCGATCAGCGCGATGCCCTGTGCTTCGAGTTGCGTGCTCATCGGCGGATAGACGTTGGCGTCGCAGCCGGTGACCTTGTGACCTGCCTCGCGCGCGAGCACAGCGAGACCGCCCATGAAAGTGCCGCAAATACCGAGAATATGGATATGCATGAGAACCCTGTGTCTGACGCGCCGAATGATACGCGAATCGTACGATTCAGCCGTGATCAGCTCTTGAATATGAAATAGACCGCACCGACCAGGCAAAGGCCGGCATAAACAAAATTCATCTTTACCGGTTGCCCCATGAAAAACACCGCAAACGGCACAAACACGGCCAGAGTGATGACCTCCTGAAGGATTTTCAGCTGGGGCAGTGTCAGCACGGTATAACCGATACGATTCGCCGGCACCTGCAGCAGGTATTCAAACAACGCAATACCCCACGAAACCAGCGCGGCGATCCACCACGGCGCGGTGTTGAGGTGTTTGAGGTGGCCGTACCAGGCGATGGTCATGAACACATTGGATGCGCTGAGCAGCAGCACCGTAGTCACAACAGGTGGCAACGGGGAAGACCATGAGAACATTTCGCAAGCCTATGTTTTGATTAATATTTTTACGGACATCATTTTAGCCAAAAATGGCCAGCCGTTATAATCAGGTTATGTTCCCGGTTCCAGCCTTGCTAGTCACTGGCGTTGACAGCGTCGCGAAATGCGTTTTCGTGCGCGCGTTGATTGCGGCGCGTCCGCAGCAGCTGCGCTGGGCTCTGCTCGACAACGACGGCGGCCACCTCGCGCAAGTGTTCGCCAAAGCACAAGTCGCCGTGGCCACAGCCGGCGGTTGCGCCTGCTGCAGCGGCCAAGTGACATTGCAGACCGGTATTGTGCGCCTGCTCCGCGAGTCGCTTCCTCATCGACTGGTGATCGTCGCTGCCGCAGCGGCGGAACCCGAAGCGTTGGCACGTTCACTGCAACAGCAACAGCTTGCGCACGCGCTGCACATTGACAGCCATGTCTGTATCGTCACACCGGACAAGCTCGCTGCAGCGGAAACTGACGCGCGGGCGTTATGGCAGCGACAAATGGCTGCAGCGGATCAAGTACTCGCGCCGGACTCCATCATCCCCCCGGCGCTGATCGGCGCGCTGCCTGCATCCAGCGCGCGTTCACTGCGTATCATTTCGTAGCGCCTTTGCAGGTCATCAGTGTTCTGACCGCCGATATTAAGCACGGCGTAGCGATGACTGCCCAGCCATTTCATCTCGCGCGCGAGTCCCGCGCCGCGCTTCAGGTACAGCATCAGCCTCGCGTCAGGGTGGCGGCGGTGCATCGTCGCGATCTGCTCCACGCTGGGAACGCGGTCTGGTGCACGACCGTCGAAACGACGGAACACAAAGCTTGCCGCAGCACGGAATTCTCCGGCGCAACGCACCACCGCCGGCGTAGTGCCTACCGCAAGGTCAAGCAGCATGCCGTAGGGATCGCAACCATCGACACGGCGATACAGGTTGACGATCTGCGTCGCCATGCGCGGGTTGACCTCGATCACCCGGATCGCATCACTGGCCGCGTCATAAATCAGTTCGACGTTGAAAAAACCGTGCCTGTAGTTCATGCCCGCGATCAGCTTTTCTGTCAGCAAGGCCATGCGCTTTTGCACGCTTACAGGCAGGCGTGACGGATATTCGAAGCGCATGAAGGCCTGGGTTCCCGGATACATCACCTCATCGACAATTCCAAGCACGGTTACCCGGCCATTGCGGACAAAGCCGTCGATATTGACCTGCACGCCTTCGAGCAGTTCCTCGGCGATCATCGCCCGGGCACCGATATCGAAAGAGGTGAACAGCGGCATCAGGTCATCGAAGGGTCGCACCAGCCGACCGAGTATCAGCCGTTCCAGCGGCGAAAAGTCGAGCAGCTTCTGCAATTGCTCCAGGCTGTCGACTCGACGTGCAAGTACCGAATAGGTTGCCTTCACCGGTTTGACGAAGCACGGAAATCCGAGCTGCGGCGCTCTGACGGCATCACGGGTATACGGCAAGACCTCGTAATGCGGCACTGCATCCGGCACGATACGGCTCTGCAGGCAGCGCGCGTAATACTTGTGCTGCGCGGCGATGATCACCGCCGGATCGCCGCCAGGCAGTCCGAGCCGCTGCGCGACAACGGCCGCGATCAGCGCGCCGAAATGCTCGTTGTTGCTGATCACGCCATCGATACGGCCTCGATAACAACGCACCAGCCGGTCAATGACGCGGCGCACATCAAACGTGAGCAAGCGCGCATTTTCCGGAAACCGGAACAGGTCGAAGCCCTCGTATTCGAAATGGTATTGCTGACGGTGACGCGGATGGTCGAGCTCAACGCGATCCCAGTCTTTGGCAAAGAGCACCAATATTCGTTTTGCAACCATGTCCGCTCCTTGACCCGGTGATGCCTATGGTCGGCGCAGCCGCAGCTTTCCTTACACGGTTCTCCATAAAACAAACTGCAGTGTCAGTTTATTCCGGCCTGGCCAGTCGGCCCCAAGCGATATAGCCCGTGCCGAACAGCGTAGTCTCAACCTGCAAACCGGTAATATCGCGCGCCAGCAAATCCCAAGGCGTATCGAGGCCCTCAAAGTGGGTGTAACAGTCCCGGGACTTGTAGCGCCGGTAAAGGCGCAAAGGATCAAGCCAGCGCGGTGGATGCTTGATGCCGGCGGCGGAAACTCGCGCTCCAGGGCGCGATTGAGGGAATATCGAGGCCAAGGCTGCCGGAGCCCGAACGATGTCGTGGGTATAGTTGAAAAGCAGCGCATCCGCCGGCACAGGCCAACGGGCACGCTCTATCGCATCTTCGATCAGCAACACGTTGGTCCAGCCCGCTCGCGCGACACGTTGCCGCGCCAGCGCCATCATCTGCGCACTGGATTCGACACCGATCACTTGTCCGCCGCGCCCGACCGCCTCAAGCAGCAGCTCAAAGCTGAGCCCGGTACCGCAGCCGGCATCGAGCACCACATCACCTGGTTGCAGTTCCAGCCGGGCTATCGTGCGGCGGCGCAGCGCCATGGTGCGTCGCGCGCTGGCATCGTAGTCGCGGGCGTATTTTCGGTAATGCGATGTGCTCGGGTTGCCATCCATAGGCAGGGATCATAGCCGGCGTTGCGCACCCTCCGGTGTAGGGTAAAATAATTAATTAAAACAATTACTTAAAGCAACACATCCGGCTGCCCTGCCGATCGTGTGCCCGGCAGCGGCGCGTTGTCCAGCGCATGATAAGTAAAGACGGCGGAGAATTTGGTGCACACGCTGCGGTTATTGCCCGCCGCATGGAACAACCGGCAGTGGAAAAACAGCACATCGCCGGGCCGCAGTTCGACCGGCACCTGCGTATCCAACAACTCCGCATTTTCAGCAACGTCCGTACGCAGGAACTGCGCGTCATCCAGCCGTTCCGGAGCAAATTCCATGCGGTGTGAACCGGGAATGACCAGCAGGCAGCCGTTGTCGGTACGTTCCTCGCCCAGCGCAAACCAGACGGATATAAGCTCCGGGCGTTGATAGGCCCAGTAGCGGATATCGCGATGCCAATTGGTCAAGCTGCTGTAATGCGGGTTCTTGGTCATTACGCAGTTGTGATGCGCCTGGGCCAGCGCCACTTCAGGACCCAGCAGCTGGCGCAGACGCTCCGCCACCGGCGCTGCGGTCGCCCACTCGCGAAACACCGCATCGCGGGCATACGCCTGCAACAGTCGGCGCACGGTGCGTCCGCCGGGCGCCTCCAGGGATTCCGGCGCGCCGGGGTAACGGGTCTCGGCTTCGTATTCCACCGGCAGCGCCACCGCAGCCAAATCGCGTTCGGCTACGCTGCGCATGCGCGCGCACCCGGCCTCCGGCAACAGACCACGGGCGATCAGATAGCCGTCGCGCTCGAACAGCGCCACTTCTTCGGCGGAAAATCCTTTGTCCATTGCGCTACGTTTCCTGAAAACCCAGCAATAAAAAATCACTGCGCCCAGCAGCAGTGTCAACAGCGAATATACGGGATCCAGCGTGTCGGCGGTGAACAGCGAAGGCGTATCGAATACCGAATCCTGGTAATTGACGCCGAGCGCGAGCAGCAGGTTGTTGGCGGTGTGCGCGCCGATCGCCAGTTCCAGTCGCCCGTCTCGCAGCGTAATCGTCGCCAGAAACAGCGCCATTGCGAAATAATTGAGGGCCATGATCCCCAGCCCGTAAGCCGCCACTTCGGGGTTGTAGAGATGCGGCAGCGTAAACACCAGACTGCTCGCAATCGCCACAAAGACCGGCTGACTCCACAACCGCGACAAGCCCTGCATGAGATAGCCGCGAAATGCGAGTTCCTCGGCCATGCACTGCAACGGCGTCAGCAGCAAGGCTGTGACAACAAACACCGGCCATCGCGACCAATCCGGCGTCCATGAATATCGCCCGGGAAACAGCAGGCTTTCGGCGACGGCCCCGAGCAATAGCAGAAGTCCCCACACTACAGCACCGGTGGCCATGCGCCGCCAGTCGATACGGGACTGCGGCGTTACCAGCGTCCGCCAGGGACGGCGATGCAGCAGCAGGGTCACGCCCAGCACGCCGACCATCAGCATCAGGATGCTGAGATTCATCGCGGCAAACCCGGTAACGGCGCCCAGCGGCAGTTGCAGCGTCAGACCGTAGACATAAGCGCCGCCGAAGACCCAGCACAACACCACCAGGACAGTGCCCGGCAGGTAACGCCAGCCACTGCTGCGACCGGCATCC
>JBIIZE010000078.1:0-7607 GCA_044346435.1 Burkholderiales bacterium | reverse complement strand
TCGCAACACATGAGCCACGTGGTGCGCTTTCGCCGTCGGCAATTCACACACGCCGTGATCCGGGATCGGACCCGGAAAGTATATTCTAGTCAATGGGTTAGCACGTCTTTTCCAAACCGGAATTATGCCATAGCAGCGCCGGGTAAACCGTACTCCCTCTGTAGGGCGGGTATACAATTGCGCTCTTTTTCCGGATGGGCTGCGGCACCTTTGTGCCACCGACCATTCGCTGGGGAGAATCTTCTTTGCGCATCGTGATCCTGGGAGCCGGTCAGGTCGGCAGCTCCGTCGCCGAGAACCTGGTGTCCGAGGCCAATGACATCACCGTCGTTGATACCGATGCCGGCCGCCTGCGCAAGCTGCAGGACCGGCTCGATCTGCGCACCATTGTCGGCAATGCCGGTCACCCGGAAGTCCTTGAGCGCGCGGGCGCACGCGATGCCGACATGCTGCTGGCGGTCACGCAGAGCGACGAAACCAATCTCGTCGCCTGCAAGCTCGCCGCGACGATGTTCAACATCCCGACCAAGATCGCGCGCATCCGTGCAACGGATTATTTGTCGCATCCGGAAATGTTCACACCGGAGAACTTCGCGGTCGACACCGTGATCTGCCCGGAACAGGTGCTGACGGATTACATCGCCAAGCTGATCGAGTTCCCCGAATCGCTGCAGGTGCTGGAGTTCGCCGAAGGCCGCGTCAGCCTGGTGGCGGTGCGCGCCTTTCACGGCGGTCCGCTGGTGGGCAAGGAACTGCAGACCATCCGCAAGCATCTGCCCAACCTTGACACACGGGTCGCGGCGATTTTCCGCCAGGACAGCCCGATCATTCCCGATGCGACAACCGTCATCGAGGTCGGCGATGAAGTGTTCTTCATCGCCGCCACCGAAGACATCCGCGGCGTCATGCGCGAACTGCGGCGCATGGACAAACCGGTCAAACGCGTAATGATCGGCGGCGGCGGCAACATCGGCAGACGCCTGGCCAGCGCCATCGAAAGCCGTTACGACGTCAAAATCATCGAATACAGCAAAGCCGCTGCGGAACGCCTCGCCGCCGACCTGGAAAAATCGCTGGTGCTGGTCGGCGATGTCACCGACGAAGAACTGCTGCAGACCGAAAACATCGGCGACATGGACATCTACTGTGCGCTGACCAATGACGACGAAAACAACATCATGTCGTCGCTGCTCGCCAAACGCATGGGCGCGCGCCGGGTCGTTGCGCTGATCAACCGGGGCTCCTACGTCAATCTGGTGCAGGCCGGACAGATCGACATCGCCATCTCGCCGGCCCAGGCCACCATCGGAACCCTGCTCGCGCATGTGCGCCAGGGTGATTGCGTGGCCGTACACAGCCTGCGCCGCGGCGCCGCCGAAGCGCTGGAGCTGGTGGCGCATGGCGATGCCAAATCCTCCAAGGTGGTCGGGCGACGCATCGAAGAAATCGACCTGCCCAAGGGCGCGACCATCGGCGCCATCGTGCGCACCCATGAACGCGAAAGCGGTAATGGCAAGGTGGTCCGCGAACATCAGGTGCTGATCGCCCACCACGATACGGTGATTGAACCCGACGACCATGCCATCGTATTCGTGGTGAACAAGCGTACGGTTCCCCAGGTCGAGCGGCTGTTTCAGGTCAGCGTGGGCTTTCTGTGACCGCACTGTTTACGGTTTTCCCGCACCTCGGGCTGATCGCGATGGTGATGAGCCTGTCGCATCTGCTCCCGCTGGGCATCTCGTTGGGCTACGCCGACGGCGCAGCCCAGGCCTTTGTCATTTCGATGACCGTCAACTTTGCTGTGGGTTGCGCGATGTGGCTGGGCACGCGACACAACAAGCGCGACCTGACGCCCCGTGACGGCATCCTGCTGGTGGTACTGGCCTGGTGTGGTGGCGCAGCCTTTGCCACACTGCCGCTGCTGCTGGCCATCCCCGGGCTGACCTTCACCGATGCCTACTTCGAAACCATGTCCGGGCTGACCACCACAGGTTCGACCGTTCTATCTGATCTGGATCTTCTCGCGCCATCGCTTAATTTCTGGCGCTGCCTGCTGGTCTGGCTGGGCGGCATGGGCCTGATCGTGCTGGCCGTGGCGATCCTGCCGCTGCTGGGCATCGGCGGCCGGCAGATTTTCAAAGCGGAAACACCGGGTCCGATGAAGGACGCCAAGATGACGCCGCGAATTACTGAAACGGCGAAGGGTCTCTGGGTGGTCTACGCGATCATTTCGGCGGCTTGCGTCGTTGCCTATTACCTGGCCGGGATGACCTGGTTCGACGCCGTCGTCCATATGTTTTCAACCATGGGCCTGGGTGGATTTTCCAGTCATGACGCCAGCTTCGGTTATTGGGATTCGCCGGTCATTGAAACCGTCGCTATTGTTTTCATGTTGATTGCCAGCATCAACTTCGGCTCGCACTTCCTGGCCTTGCGTTCAAAAAGCATCGCGCCTTACCGTGCCGATCCGGAGCTGGCATGGTGCATGGGCATCATGATCGGCAGCTGCGTCGGTATCGCGCTTTATCTGGACTGGATGGGGATTTATCCGGACTTCCTGTCCTCGCTGCGATACGCCAGCTTCAATGTCGTATCGATCGCATCCACCACCGGTTACGCCAGCACCGACTACAACCTGTGGCCGATTTTCGCACCGATGTGGATGCTGTTCCTGTGCAGTTTCGCCTCGTGCTCCGGCTCCACCGGCGGTGGCATCAAGATGATCCGCGCGCAGCTGCTGTACATCCAGGTCTATCGTGAATTCGTGAAACTGCTGCACCCGACGGCCGCGGTCCCCGCCAAGCTGGGCGGGCAGGTCATGGAAAACAAGATCATTTTTTCAGTGCTGGCCTTCCTGTTCATCTACATCGCCAGCATTGTCTCGTTGACGCTGGTGATGATGGCCAGCGGCTTGGATGACCTGACCTCGTTCAGCGCGATTGTCGCCAGCATCAACAATACCGGCCCGGGACTGCACAAGGTGGGCCCGGCGACCACCTATGCCGTGCTGTCCGATTTCCAGACCTGGGTTTGCACCTTTGCGATGCTTCTCGGTCGCCTGGAACTGTTCACGGTGCTGATCGTGTTTACGCCGGTGTTCTGGCGTAAATAATCGTCTTTAACTCCTCACGGCCTTGAACATTTCGAGCGCCTGCAGTCGCGCTGCAGCGTGCTCGACCACCGGCGCCGGGTAATCCTTGCCGATGATCACGCCGGCACCCTGCTGCTCCAGCAGCGTCATTTCCCAGGGCGCGTGAATGGCGCGTTTGTCGCAGCCCGCAAGCTCCGGAACATAACGGCGAATGAATATACCTTCGGCATCGAAGCGCTCCGACTGCGACACCGGATTGAAAATGCGGAAATACGGCTGGGCATCGCAACCGGTCGATGCCGCCCATTGCCAGCCACCGTTGTTCGCCGACAAATCAAAATCGTTGAGCTGATCCGCAAAGTATTTTTCGCCCCAGCGCCAGTCGACGTGCAGATCCTTGACCAGGAAGGAGGCCGCAATCATGCGCAGCCGGTTGTGCATATAGCCGGTCTGGTTGAGCTGGCGCATCGCGGCATCGACGATGGGATAACCTGTTCGCCCTTCACGCCATGCAGCGAACAGGTTTTTATCATTGGGCCAGCGGATGGCATCGTAGGCCGGCTTGAATGCGCGCGACACCACACGCGGATGATGATGCAGGATCATGAAATAAAAATCGCGCCACACCAGTTCCGACAGCCAGGTTGCAGGGCCCTCGCCCGATGGGCCACCGGTGCCGGGCCAGGCGGCACGCGCCAGCGCCCGGATCGAAACCGTGCCGAAGCGCAGATGAACTGACAGATACGACGGGCCCTTTTTCGCCGGGAAATCCCGGCTGTCGCGATAACGCGCCATGCGCGGCAGAAAATCGTCCAGCAGTTTTTTTCCTGCTGCCGCCCCGCCGCTGATGCCCAAGACCTGCAGATTGGTCGGCTCGAAGCCGATGTCGACAAGACTGAGCATGCGCTGTTGTGCAGGTGCTTTGGCAAAATGCGCCGCATATCGCTCGACGGGATAGGCTTTTACAAAAAACGGTTCCAGTTTTTTCAGCCAGGCATTTTTGTATGGCGTAAATACCGAGAACGGCGTGCCCCCGAGCGTCAGCACCTCATCTTTTTCAAAAATCACCTGGTCCTTGCGGGTCAGGAAGTCGATATTCGAATTCTTCAGTGCCAGCGCAACCGCCCGGTCCCGTTCCAGCGCAGCCGGTTCGTAATCGTGGTTCGCGTAAACGGCCTGCACACCAAGCGTCGCAGCCAATCGCGGAATCTCCGTCCGCGCCGGTCCGTGCAGGGTGATCAATTGTCCGCCGGTCTTTTCCAGCGCGCCGCCGAGCTCGGTCACCGACTGCCAGATGAATTCCACGCGACGATCCTTGCGCGTCGGCAAAGCATCAAGGATTTCAGTGTCATAGACAAAGACACAATAAACACGCCGGCTGTCTTTTAATGCGGCAAAAAGCGCGGCGTTGTCCTCGCTGCGCAAATCGCGGCGGAACCACATCAGCACGGCATCAAACTGGCTCATGGGGGAAGCGATCACTGTTGAATGCTGCAACGGGCAGCGAAACGGAACATCGGGACTGAACTTCAATTGTCGCTGTCGCACCCCGGCTTTACAATACTTCGACTTATGAACAGCGTCGACCTCACCCAGCACTTTCTCATCGCCATGCCCGCCATGGTTGATCCGCACTTCGCCCGCACGCTGACCCTCGTCTGCGAGCACAATGAAAACGGCGCGCTGGGCATCGTTGTCAACCGCCCGACCGACATGAACCTGCAGGGACTGCTGGAGCAGGTCAAAATTTCGCCGGACCGCGGCAGCTTCAAGGGCGTGCCCGTGCATTTCGGCGGACCGGTGCAGGTCGACCGCGGCTTTGTGCTGCACAGCCCGGTCGGTGCCTGGCAGTCCACCCTGACCATCGGCAGCATCGGACTGACCACATCCAAGGACATCCTTGAGGCGGTCGCCCGCGGCGACGGGCCGGAGCAGATCCTGGTGACACTGGGTTACGCCGGCTGGGCGCCGGGGCAGCTGGAACATGAGCTGGCCCAGAACGCCTGGCTTACCGTGCCGGCGCGCAACGACATCCTGTTCGATCTTCCGGCTGAAGAGCGGCTCCCGGCGGCGATGCAGTTGCTCGGGGTCGATTACGCCAACCTGTCGGACGTGGCCGGCCACGCGTGAATCCGCGACCGGCGCAGGGCGCAGTACTGGCGTTCGATTTCGGCGAACAGCGGATCGGCGTCGCCACCGGTGAAATCAGCCTGGGCATCGCCCATGCGCTGACGGTCATTGCCGCCGAAGACAACGACACCCGTTTCGCCAAAATCGCCGCGCTGCTGGCCGAATGGCAGCCCGTGCTGCTGGTCGTGGGCGTCGCCAGCCACGATGACGGCGCCGTGCATGAAACCGGGCGGCTGGCCCGGCGTTTCGGACAACGCCTGCACGGCCGCTTCAATCTGCCGGTGGAATTCATCGACGAGCGCCTGACCTCGCACGCCGCCGACGCCGCCCTGCGTGAAGGCGGCGCAAAGGCGGAACGCCGGGCAGCGATGCTTGATGCCGCGGCTGCCGCGGAAATCCTGCGCAGCTGGTTCGAGACCCCGCCGCAAAAAAACCCGCTTTGACCGGCGCTGCGACGTTTTAACAGCGAGGTGATTGTGTTAGGCTACGGCCCGCATATGTGCCACTGCCATGCCGGGTAACCCGCTCCCAGATGCCGAGCAACTGCTCGCATCACTGACAGACCGGATGCGGCCCGCTGTCGGGCCGAACACCGGGCTGGTGGGTATTCATACCGGCGGCGTGTGGCTCGCCGAACGCCTGCATCAGGCGCTGGGCCTCAAACTCCCCCTTGGCACCCTCGACGTTTCGTTCTACCGCGACGACTTCAACAAGAAGGGTCTGCGCCGCAACGTCAAAAGCTCGGACATCCCCTTCGACATCGACGGCTGTGACGTGATTATCGTCGATGATGTGCTCTACACCGGGCGCACCATCCGCGCCGCACTGAATGAACTGTTCGACTATGGCCGTCCCGCACGCATCCGTCTGGCCGCACTGGTCGACCGCGGCGGGCGCGAGTTGCCGATTTCCGCAGATTTCATCGGCGCAGACATCAGCGTCACGCCCGGTGAAAGCATCGAACTGACACGCGACACCCAGGGCCGGTTGGCTCTGAAACTGACCCGGGACTGAATATGTGGCTTGATCCGGCAAATCCGCAACTCAACAAAAACGGCGAACTGCATCACCTGCTGTCGCTGGAAGGCCTGCCGGCGGACATCCTGCGGCAGATCCTTGATACCGCGGAATCCTTTGTCGGGGTCACCCAGCGCGAGGTCAAGAAAGTGCCGCTGCTGCGCGGCAAAGCGGTGTTCAACCTGTTCTTCGAAGCGTCGACCCGGACGCGCACGACGTTTGAGATCGCCGCCAAGAGGCTTTCCGCCGACGTCATCAATCTGGCGATCAACGTGTCCTCGCAGAGCAAGGGCGAAACGGTGCTCGACACCGTCGCCAACCTGTCGGCAATGCAGGCCGACATGTTCATCGTGCGCCATGCCGCCAGCGGCGCCCCTTACCTGATCGCCAAACACGTCGCACCCGACATCCATGTCGTCAATGCCGGCGACGGCCGCCACGCGCATCCGACGCAGGGCCTGCTCGACATGTACACCATTCGCCACTACAAGGGCGACTTCACCAAGCTGCGTGTCGCCATTGTCGGCGACATCCTGCACTCCCGTGTGGCGCGCTCGCAGATTCACGCGCTGACCACGCTGGGCTGTCCGGAAATCCGCGTCATCGGTCCAAAAACGCTGCTGCCCGCCCACGTCGACCGCCTTGGGGTGCAGGTTCACGCTGACATGCGCCAGGGCTTGAAGGATGTTGATGTGGTGATGATGCTGCGCCTGCAGAACGAACGCATGAAAGGCGCGCTGCTGCCGTCGGCGCAGGAATTTTTCAAATACTACGGTCTGACCGAGGACAAGCTGGCGCTGGCCAAACCCGACGCCATCGTATTGCATCCGGGCCCGATGAACCGCGGCGTGGAAATCGATTCCAGTGTCGCCGACGGCCGCCAGTCGGTGATCCTGCCGCAGGTCACCTTCGGCATCGCCATCCGCATGGCAGTCATGAGCATCCTCGCCGGGAACTGATCGCGATGAAAATCCATATCAAGAACGGCCGCCTGATCGACCCGAAGAACGGGGTTGATGCCAAACGTGACTTGTTTGTCGCCGCCGGCAAGATTGTCGCCATTGGCGATGCGCCGGCGGGCTTCACCGCCAATCGTGTCATCGACGCCACCGGCCGCGTGGTCTGCCCCGGGCTGGTCGACCTCGCCGTACGTCTGCGCGAGCCGGGCTTTGAGTACCTCGCCACGCTTGAAACCGAAATGAAAGCCGCCATTGCCGGCGGCGTCACCAGCCTGGCCTGCCCGCCCGACACCGATCCGCCGCTCGACGAACCCGGGCTGGTGGAAATGCTCAAGTTCAGCGCGAAGAATCTGAATCAGGCCCATGTCTATCCGATCGGCGCACTGACCATCGCACTCAAAGGCAGTAAC
>JBIIZE010000077.1:0-7631 GCA_044346435.1 Burkholderiales bacterium | reverse complement strand
TAACCCACTCCCTTCGTAAATAGCCAGTATTATTGTTCGCATACGATAAACTTAACGTGAATTGGTTAAAGTTTTGCACCGTGTTGCTGCTCATCATAGTCCACGTCACACCCACGCTCAATCGTCCGTGCGAACGCTGATTTACCAAGTGTAAGTCACGCTATACCGCACCACAGCTTCCGCGCCGGCAGTAATCTTCACCGGAAACGTCACCGTCCGCGCGTCATCCTTGCGGTAGTCCTGGCTCTTGCTGGTGATCTGCCAGTTGGTCCAGCGGTAGAGATTTTCCTTGACCATTACCGTCACGGTTTCCTTTTTCTGGTTGCGTACCTTGACTTCAATTTCCTCGGTCATGGTTTTGCGCGAGCTGTCGACGTTGAAGCTGACCTGGCGGCGTTCGCCGATGACGTCGAAGGCGGACCCCATTTTGATCAACACATTCTCGTTGCGCGGGGTGTGGTCGATGACGTCTTCGCCGATGAATTCGAGGGTCTGGTCGGCGCTGTCGAGTTTGGAGACGCGGATGCGGCCGGCCGGGAGGGGCATGCCCATATTCTGTTCTTTGGCGTTTTTGAAGCCGAGGTAGACATCAACTTTGCGGTTGCTCTGGATGCCGTAATTGCGGTCGGTGGCCGGGCTGCCGTAAGGGCGGGCGCCGGCGGCGCCGTAGTAGACCAGGGTTTTTTCGCAGGCGACGCCGCGGGCCGCGGGGAAGAGTTCGATTTGCTGGGTCGAGTTGTCGGCGATGGTGGCGGGGCGGCCGAGGGTGTAGAGGTGGTATTCGAAAAAGGATTTTTCCTCGAAACCCTTGTCGCTCATTTCCATTGCCATCGCACGTTGCGCAGCGGGCGCGGCGTAGGCGCGGCCCTGCGGTTGCGGGCGGTGCACGTCGCCGGCGACGAGTTTTAGTTTGGCGTCGGTATAGCTGGCACCGGACTTGTTGACGATGCTGACCCAGGCGCCGACATCGAGCTTGCAGCTGTTGGCGTCGTTGCCTTCCTGATAGGTCAGGTTGTAATCGGCCCACCAGGTAATGCCGGTGGTTTGGTAGGACACGCGTGTGGCATGGGTGTCGGCGCGATTGGCGTTGATGTCCCACACCAGCGTCGGCCGGGTGATCAGGCCGCCGGGCAGTTCGGGCAGGCGCACGCCGGCGTTGTGGGGCAGGGTCTGGATGCTGCCATCATCGCGTTTGAGCACGATACCGCCGGCCGTGGACAGCAGCGTGCCTGAAAACGATTCGGTGCTGCTGCCACGGATCTGGTCGACGGTGATGCGTCGGTCGATGTATTTTTCCAGCAGCTTCTGCGTACTGACCAGATCGAACTGGAAGTTCTGTTCGATGACCCTGGTGCCGGTGGCATCGGTCAGTGATTCGAAATGGACTGTGGTCGGATCAATCAACGCGGCGACATCGGTAAAGCGTACGTTGTTGCGGCCGCGGTTGAGGGCGAGGTCGCGCTGCTGGCGGACCACGGCATAACCGGGCACGGAGGGGCCGGCGGCGCCGCCGCGATACAGTTCCGGTGGCAGAGCGCCGGGGCGGGTGGTGCTGTAAATGGTCAGAGCTTGTCCGCTACCCTCATTCGGGGTGGCGGCGAGGGCGGGGATGGCCGCGGCCAGCGCGGCGATCATCAGTGAGGCTTGGCGTTTCATGGCGATTCCTTTTTGTCGGGATACCAGCCTGTAAACGCGCGGCCGGCGCGTTTGGGGTTAAACCGTAGCCTGATCATCTAAAATTCCGGCCAGACTAACCAGGAATCAGAGCACACATGAAGAATATCTGCCTGTTTTGCGGTTCGAATAGCGGCAACGACGGGATTTATACGGCGGCCACGCAGGCCATGGTGCGGGCGATCGGGGATGCCGGTCTCGGCATTGTTTTCGGTGGCGGCAATATCGGGCTGATGGGTGTGGTGGCCGAAGCCGCGCTGGCGGCGGGGGTCAATGTTACCGGTGTCACACCGCGCCGCCTGCTCGAGCGCGAAATGGTGCATACGGGGCTGACCGAGCTGCATGTCGTCGAATCCATGCATGAGCGCAAGGTGATGATGGCGGAGCTGTCCGATGCCTTCATTGCACTGCCCGGTGGCATGGGCACGCTGGATGAGTTTTTCGAGATGGTCACGCTGAACCAGCTGGGTGTGCAGGGCAAGCCCTGCGGCCTGCTCAATGTCCGCGGTTATTTTGATCATCTGCGGGCTTTTCTGGACCATGCCGTGGATGCGCGTTTCATCAATCCGGCACATCGCGACATGATCGTGCTGGATGATGACCCGCGGCGGATGATCACAAAACTGGGCGACTGGACCATGCCCCAGACCAGCAAATGGATGGATCAAAAGCGCTGAGTCCGCAGCGTGGGCGTTTATGGGCGCCATCCATGCCGGAATCAATGGCCCGATAAGAATTTTTAACCCAGTGTTTCGGGGGCAAACCCTATAATTCGCGCGGTAATAAACCTCGAAGGTAATGGCCCCCAAATGACCGCCAGCGCACAGCCTGCAGCCCGTACCGAAACCCGCAACACCACCTGTTACATGTGCGCCTGCCGCTGCGGCATTCGCGTGCATCTGAAGAACGATGAAGTCCGTTACATCGAGGGCAATCCCGAGCATCCGCTGAACAAGGGTGTGATCTGCGCCAAGGGCGCGTCGGGGATCATGAAGCAGTATTCACCGGCGCGGCTGACCCAGCCGCTGCGGCGCAAGCCCGGTTCGGAGCGCGGTGCCGGCGAGTTCGAGACGATCAGCTGGGATGAGGCGTTCAAGGTGATGGAGGAACGCCTGGGCAAGTTGCGCTCGACGGACCCGAAAAAATTCGCCTTGTTTACCGGCCGTGACCAGATGCAGGCCTTGACCGGCCTGTTCGCGCGCCAGTTCGGCACGCCGAACTACGCGGCCCACGGCGGCTTCTGCTCGGTGAACATGGCCGCGGGCATGATTTACACCATCGGCGGCAGCTTCTGGGAATTCGGCGGTCCGGATCTCGACCGCGCCAAGCTGTTTGTGATGATCGGCACGGCCGAGGACCATCACTCGAACCCGATGAAGATGGCGATTTCGAAATTCAAGCGCGAAGGCGGCCGCTTCATTTCGATCAATCCGGTGCGCACCGGGTATTCGGCGGTGGCGGATGAGTGGATTCCGATCCGTCCCGGCACCGACGGCGCGTTGCTGATGGCCTTGTGCCATGAGCTGGTCAAGCTGGGTTTGTATGACCGCGACTTCCTCGCGCAGTACAGCAATGCCGGTTATCTGGTGAACCTCGATGAGAAGAGCGAAAAGTTCGGCCTGATCGCCTGTGACGAAACCGCGGAAGAAAAAAATCCGCATCGCAAGCATCAACAACTGTGGTGGGACCGGCATAGCGGCAAGGCGGTGATCAATCACACGGGCGATTCCGATCCGGCGCTGACCGGCAGCTACCAATTGCACGACGGTACACCGGTGAAACCGGCGTTTGAATTGCTGCGTGAACGGCTGACCGAATACACGCCGGAGTGGGCGGCTGAAATCACCGGCGTCGACGCGGCAACGATTCGCCGCCTCGCACAGGAAATGGGTATCGCGGCGCGCGACCAGAAAATCGAACTGCCGATTGCCTGGACCGACAGCTGGGGTCGCAAGCACGACAAGGTCACCGGCAATCCGGTGGCCTTCCATGCGATGCGCGGCCTCGCGGCGCATTCCAACGGTTTTCAAACCATCCGCGCGCTGTCGATCCTGATGTCGCTGCTCGGCACCATCGACCGGCCGGGCGGTTTCCGTCACAAGGCACCGTTCCCGCGCAGCACGCCGCCGGTTTATGCACGTAATCCGAATGATCCGGGCGCGGTGAAACCGGATACGCCGCTGGGCGGGGCGCCGCTGGGATTCCCGGGCGGGCCGGAAGATCTGTTTGTGGACGAGAAGGGTGATCCGGTACGGCTCGACAAGGCCTTCTCCTGGGAACATCCGCTGGCGGTGCACGGCATGATGCACAACGCGATCACCAATGCCTGGAAGGGGGATCCGTATCCGATCGACACGCTGATGCTGTTCATGGCGAACATGGCCTGGAACTCGACCATGAACACCAGCGAAGTGCGCAAGATGCTGAACGACAAGGATGCGTCGGGCGAGTACAAGATTCCCTTCCTGATCGTCTGCGACGCCTTTCAGTCGGAAACCACGGCCTTCGCCGATCTGGTGCTGCCGGATACGACTTATCTCGAACGTCACGATGTGATGTCGATGCTCGACCGGCCGATTTCGGAATTCGATGGCCCGGTGGATTCGGTGCGTGTGCCGGTGGTGCCGCCGAAGGGAGAATGCAAACCCTTCCAGGAAGTGCTGATTGAACTGGCGGGGCGCCTCAAGTTCCCCGCGTTCACCAAGCCGGACGGCTCGCGCAAGTTCAAGGATTACCCGGACTTCATTACCAATTTCGAAACCGAACCGGGATCGGGGCAAGGCTTCCTGATCGGCTGGCGCGGCAAGGATGGCGACAAGGCGCTGGTCGGCGAACCCAATCCGAAGCAGTGGGAGATGTACGCCAAGAACAATTGCGTGTTCCACCACGTGATGCCCGAGTCCTATCAGTACATGCGTAACTGGAACCTGGAGTATTCGGAGTGGGCGCAGAAAATGAAGCTGCGGCGCTTCGCTGATCCGGTGATCATCCAGTTGTATGCCGAGGTGCTGCAGCGTTTCCGTCTGGCCGCACGCGGTCAGGGCAAACGCGTGCCGCCGGTGCATCTCCGTGAGCGCATCACTACGTACTTCGACCCGCTACCGTTTTATTACACGCCGCTGGAAGTGCAGTGCACGGACACCGCGAAGTATCCGCTTTCGGCGATTACGCAGCGGCCGATGGCGATGTATCACTCCTGGGATTCGCAGAACGCCTGGCTGCGCCAGATTCATGCGCATAACTATTTGTTCGTCAACGAAAAAACGGCCGCCACCTACGGTATTGCCGACGGCGACTGGATCTGGGTCGAGTCGATGCACGGCCGCGTGCGTTGCCTGTGCCGCTGCAGCAATGCGGTGGAGCCGGGCACCGTGTGGACGTGGAATGCGATCGGCAAGGCGCAGGGCGCGTGGCATCTGTCGCCCGACGCCAATGAGGCGCGCAAGGGCTTCCTGCTCAATCACCTGATCTCGGAAGAGATTCCGATGGGTGATGGCCGCAGCGTTTCCAATTCCGATCCGGTGACGGGGCAGGCCGGCTGGTATGACGTGCGGGTGCGCATCAGCAAGGCGGAAGCGGGCGAGCCGGAAGAAACCTCGCCGCAGTTTGCACCGATGCCGGCGGCGCCCGGAACCAGCAAGGTGCGCAAGTTATGGCAGGCGTTTGTCGCCGGCAATGGAGATTTCAAATGACCCAGCTCGCGTTGGTGATCGACCTCAATGTATGCGTGGGCTGCCATGCCTGCGTGACCAGCTGCAAGGAATGGAATACCTCGGGTGAAGCCGGTTTCATGTCGGATGACAATCCCTATGACCGCGATCCGACCGGTACCTTCTTCAATCGCGTGCAGACTTTTGAAGTCGGCGAGTATCCCGATACGCAGACCGTGCATTTCCCGAAGTCCTGTCTGCATTGCGAAGATCCGCCCTGCGTGCCTGTGTGTCCGACGGGGGCGAGCTACAAGCGTCCGGAAGACGGCATCGTGCTGGTCGACTACGACAAGTGCATCGGCTGCAAATACTGCGCCTGGGCCTGTCCGTACGGCGTACGCGAGCTGGATGAACACCAGAAGGTGATGAAGAAGTGCACGCTGTGCGTCGACCGCATATACGACGAGAAGCTGCCGGAGTCGGAGCGCAAGCCGTCCTGCGTGCTGGCTTGTCCGACCAATGCGCGGCTCTACGGCGACATTCATGACGAAGAGTCGATTGTGTCGAAGGCAATCCGCGAAGCCGCCGGTTATCAGTTGATGCCGGAGTGGGGCACCCAGCCCGCGAATCACTATCTGCCGCGACGCAAGACCGAAGCGAAGCTGCAGGCCGATGTGGCAGGGCGCGCTGATAATCCGCTGAACATCGATGGCCCCGCGCCGAAGGCCGGCCGCAGTGCCACGGCAACATCCGCTGACAGGACTGAAGCATGAATCCCGCATTTTCCGTTGTGTTTCTGACCACGCTGCTCGGTGCAGGGCAGGGCCTGTTTCTGGCGCTGTTTGTCATTGAGAGTTGCGTTGCCGCCGGGCTGCTGACGGCGCCGGCCTCCGGATTTTATTCCTGCGGCAGCGCGACTGCCGTGGTGTTGCTCGGTGGCGGCCTTCTGGCCTCGTTTTTCCATCTGGGTCATCCGGAGCGCGCCTGGCGTGCGGCGGCAATGTGGCGCACATCCTGGCTGTCGCGCGAAGTGATCGTGTTGCCGTTGTTCATGGCGCTGGTTGCCGTTTATGGCTGGATGCACTGGCAGGGGATTTCGGGCACGCTGACATTGGGGCTCGTCGCGCTGGTGGTGTGTTTCCTGCTCTTTTTCTGCACGGGAATGATTTACGCCTGTATCAAGTTCCTGCAGGAATGGGCAACACCGCTGACACTGGTCAATTTCACGCTCCTCGGTTGCGCATCCGGCGTGATGCTGGCCACGGCACTGGCGGCAGTTCGTGGTGACCCGAATGTCGCCGGACTGGGTGTCTGGGCGATGGTGCTCACCGTGGCCGGTCTGGTGACGCGTCTCGCCTCCCTCTGGCGCAATGCAGGGCTCAAGCCCCGTTCCAGCCTGCAGACCGCGATCGGCATTGCACATCCGAAAGTCGTGCAGAAAGCCCAGGGTTTCATGGGCGGGTCGTTTAATACCCGGGAATTTTTTCATGGCCGTGGCCCGGGCACCCTGCGTGCGGTGAAGTGGCTGTTTCTCGCGACGGCTTTTGTCATCCCCGTGCTGCTGGCGAAATCGGGGCTGGCCACCGGTTCAACGATGCTGCTGATACTGGCCTTTGTGGTGCAGTTCTGCGGTCTGGTGGCGGAACGCTGGTTCTTTTTCGCCCAAGCCAATCATCCGCAAAACCTTTATTATCAGACGGTGTCCTGAAAACCGATCCGTTTCGATGCCTCTGATCCCCTCTTTACGCAGCCGAGCCACCAGCGCATTTCATTACGTTTACGGCCTGACCCAGAGGGAAAAGCAGCATCTGCTGGCCCAGATCCAGCAAACCCGGGGGCTGATGCCGATACTGATGAAGCCCCGGAACGGCCAGCAATGGTCTGTGCAGGATCGCGCTGAGTTGCGTGATCACCTCGGCCGGCTGTCCCGCCTGAGCCCTTATCTGGTCCTGGTGGTGATGCCGGGCGGCTTTCTGGTGCTTCCGGTTTTTGCGTGGTGGCTGGATCGCCGCCGGTTGCGGGTGCGTGATCGTGCCGGATCGCCGCCATTGCACTGACTGCTGTCCGTTGATGTCGTGACAATCACTGTCCGGAGCTGAACATACGTGGTTGCCGTCTGGTATCTGCTGATGTTGCTGCCGTTGATCGCGATTGCGATTTTCTGGTGGAGTTATCGGCGCAAGCAGGCGGACCGTGAACGTCTGGCGAACGAACGCTGGCAGCAGCTTGTCAAAAATGCCGCCGCAACGGGAAAAGAGCAACCTGCGGCGACCGGTCCTGAGCCCGTCGCGATGGCTGCACGGAAGT
>JBIIZE010000396.1:0-2768 GCA_044346435.1 Burkholderiales bacterium | reverse complement strand
AACTATGCTTCCAACGGCGCCGGTGGTTCGTCGCACATGGCCGTCGAACTGTTCGACATGATGGCCGGGACCAAAATGACCCACATCCCGTACAAGGGCCTGGCCCCCGCACTGACCGAACTGATGGCGGGTGAGGTGCAGGTGATGTTTTCCAGTGCCGTGGCAATGCTGCCGCAGGTGAAGGCCGGGCGGCTGCGCGCGATTGCGATGACCGGTGGCAAACGGTCTGCGGCGATCCCCGACGTGCCGACGGTGGCCGAGTCCGGCCTCAAGGGTTATGAAACCGGTTCGTGGTACGGCGTGGTGGCGCCGGCCGGCACCCCCAAATACGCGATCGACAAACTGTCTTCCGAAATCATTCGCATCACCAAGTCACCCGCGATCACCAACAAACTGGTCGAGGAAGCCGTGATTCCGGTGGGCAGCACGCCGGCGGAATTCACCGCCTATATCAAGTCCGAGATTGCTCGCTGGGGCAAGGTTATCAAGCAGGCCGGACTCAAGGTCGAATAACACCGGCCTTGGCAGCTTTGTTACTGCAGCGACGGATCCGGTTCATCGTCCCTGATCGTGGCCAGCGCCATTGCCAGCACTTCGAGACCGTCGGCGACGCGGTCGGCCTGAACTTCGGTCAGGCCTTTGCTTTCCAGCAAGTCGATGTTTTCATCGAGGGGCAGAGCGCCGTGCAGTCGCTGATAATGCGCGACCTGCAGCGCAAGCAGCCGTGCCGCAGCGACCAGCCCGTCGCGGGAAGCGTCGTTGATCATCCTGTCGGTCAGCGTGGTCAGTTTGGAGAGCCGTCCGTAACCGGTGAGGTCGAGCATGATGAGATTCCTGTTGGTATGTGCGGTGCTGGCCTTATTGCCATCCGCGGGAATGGCACAGACTGTAGTCCCCGGCGCGTACGCCGTCCATGACTCAGGCCGGATGAACGCAAAAATGAACAGTTATTTCAAAACCCTGCAGCGACCCGCCTCGCCAAATCACTGGCTGGTGGCGCCTGCAGATTACGCCATCAGGCCTGACGCCGCGGCGCCCGTGTTTGCCGTGCCGGCCGCCGCATTGCATGCGGCCTTCAAAACGCTGGTGCAGCAGACCAAAGGAGCAGCCATCGAGGCGGAAACGGTAGATGGACTGCATATTGTATTTACCTCCGCGGTTTTCAGTTTCAAGGATGATGTCCGTGTTTACTTTATTCCGCTGTCGCCGCAGCAATCGACCCTGGCGCTGTATTCAGCCTCCCGCGTGGGATACTGGGACCTGGGCGCCAACCGGCGGCGGGTCGAAGACTGGCTGATCCGCCTGCAGGCCGCGCTTCCCGCTCCAAAATCGTAAATCAGGGTGCCGTCGCAGGCGTGGCGGGGCACCGGCAGGCATCATTACCGCGCTTTATCCACTGGCTGAGTACCCATGCAAACCGAAAGCTTCATCCCCGGCAAAGACGCCTCGCTTGAATCCACCATTTCCACGATGCAGGCCAAGCTGGCGGCACGCGGATTCCATCTCGACGAATCGTCCTGGCTCAATCCCGTTGAATCCATCTGGTCCGTCCATGTGCGTGACCACGAATGCCCGATGCTGTTCGCCAACGGCAAGGGGGCGACCCAGCTTGCCGCGCGTGCCAGTGCGCTGGGTGAGTTTTTCGAACGTCTGGGCACCCACTATTTCTGGACCCATTTCCACCTCGGTGCGACGCGCGCCAACCGCCCTTTCGTGCACTACCCCCAGGAACGCTGGTTCGCGCCGACCGATGATGGTCATTGGCCGGAAGAACTGCTGAATCCCGAACTGCACGCGTTCTACAACCCAGATGGCGATATCGACGGTGAAGTACTGGTCGATCTCAATTCCGGCAATGTCGAACGCGGCATTTGCGCGCTGCCCTACAAACGCCTGCATGACGGCGCCGAAACCTGGATCCCCGTCAACATCATCGGCAATCTCTACGACAGCAACGGCAGGGCTGCCGGCAAGACCCCGATGGAAGCACGGGCGCAGGCCCTGTCCGAAATTTTCGAGCGCCATATCAAATACCGCATCATCCGCGAAGGGCTGTGCCTGCCCGAGGTGCCGGAAGCCGTCATTGCGCGTTACCCGGGCATCGCTGCCGGCATCAAGGGGCTGCGCGCCGCCGGTTTCGGCATCCTTGTGCGTGATGCCTCGCTGGGCGGCCGTTATCCGGTGATGAACGTGACGCTGCTGCACCCGAAGGATCAGGGCGTGTTCGCCAGCTTCGGCGCCCACCCGCGATTCGAGATTGCACTGGAGCGCGCGCTGACCGAACTGCTGCAGGGTCGTGCGCTGGACGCGCTGGGCAGTTTTCCTGAAGCCGGTTTCGATATGGAGGAAATCCAGTTGGCCTCCAATCTCGAAATCCACTTTGTTGATTCCAGCGGCGTGATCAGCTGGAACTTCCTCGGCGATACGCCCGATCATCCCTTCGTCGACTGGAACTTCAGCAATACCACGGCCGAAGACTATCAATGGCTCTGTGATTGCATCAAAAACGAGGGCCACGACATTTACGTCTCGGATTTTGCCGAGCAGGGCGCCTATAGCTGCCGCATCCTGGTGCCGGGCATGTCGGAAATTTATCCGGTGGAAGACCTGGCCTGGGAAAACAACAGCATCGGCAACCGCATCCGCCCCTCGCTGGTGAAACTGCCGGACCTCAGCGATGAAGAATCGCGGGCCCTGCTCGATGACCTGCAGACGATGAACCTCAATGATGAGCGGCCGCTGTGGGAAATCCTCGGCCTCGCGGTGCC
>JBIIZE010000190.1:0-4892 GCA_044346435.1 Burkholderiales bacterium | reverse complement strand
CGCTGGACACGGTGTGGAAGGAGCTGCGCATCGGTGAGCTGAAAACGCTGCTGGCACTCGCGATCGGGGATGAAGAGGCAACTCGCGAAGGCTGCGACTGGGTGCGTCATTTCCAGGAAATGAACCCCGCCCGTCATCTGGTTTATCGCTGTATTGAGTGCCTGCTGAATCTGGAAGACACCGAAAACTACCTGCGCTCGTTGACCTTGCTCTATGGCGCTGAGACCGTGCGTCAGGCGCAGGCTCTGCTTGACCGCAGCGAACGTTTCTTCGGACTGGATACGCTGGGCGCGGACATGGAGGGCAGTGCCATGCACCAGACCCTGCTCAAGGCTTACGACAAGCTGTTTGCAGCTGCGTAATCTTGTCTCTGAAGGAGGTTGGCATGGCGCAGAACAATGACCGGCTGGACAAGGTGGTGCTTGAGGCGCGTCGCGCGGCCGACAAGCGCGACGCCGGTTACCGCGCGCAGGCGCTGAAGCTTTATCCCTGGGTGTGCGGGCGCTGCGCCCGCACGTTTACCCATGCCAATCTGCAGCAGCTCGAAGTTCATCACAAAAACGGCAATCACCACGACAATCCGGCCGATGGCAGCAACTGGGAGTTACTGTGCACCTATTGCCATGAGCATGAGCATTCCAAGATCAAGGATAGCGCCGGGCGCACGGCAGTTGCGGATGAATTGCCTGCGGCGACCTTCAATCCGTTTGCCGAACTTAAGGCCAGACTGGATGCGAAAAAGCAGGACGGCGGGAAATAGCGGCGCCCGGAGCAGACTCAGTTCGGCAGTTGATAGCCGTTATCGCGAAACAGGTGCAGACAGGCTTTGACGGCATCCGCGTCATAACGGATACCGCTGCCTTCCTCGATTTCTGCGAGCGCACGGTCGATTCCGAGGGATGCGCGGTAAGGCCGGTGTGACGACATGGCCTCCACCACATCAGCGACCGCCATGATGCGCGCTTCCGGGATGATCTGGTTTCCCTGCAGTCCGTTCGGGTAGCCGCTGCCATCAAGGCGTTCGTGGTGCTGCAGCGCCACTGTGGCCACCGGCCAGGGCCATTCCAAACAGCACATCATGACTCGCCTGGGCGTGTGCCTTGATCAGTTCCATCTCGATTTTGCTGATCCTGCCGGGTTTGGACAGGATCTCGGTGGGTATGCTGATCATGCCGATATCGTGCAGCGAACCGGCCACGCGCAGGCCTTCCTGGCGTTTTTCGTCAAAACCCATTTCGGCGCCGATGGCGCTGGCGAGCAATGCGACGCGCCGTTCGTGTTTGGCGGTGTAAGGGTCGCGCATCTCGCTGATGATGGTCGCAACCTCGACAGTATTCATCAGCGCGGTTTTGAGTTGCACCAGATAACGCAGTGAGTCGCCTTCAGCCTTTTTGCGTTCGCTGATGTCGCGGATATTGCACTGGATCACGCGCTGACCCCCGCAGTCATAGGCATTGCTGACAAACTCCACCTCGATGGTGACACCCGAGCGGGTTTTCAGCGGCAGGTCTTCATAACGGATGTAATCGTTGGTCTGCAGTTCGAGGAACAGTCTTTTGCTTTCGGCGATATCTGCAAATGCGCCGACTTCCCAGAGTTTCTTGCCGAGGAGCTCGTCGTGCGAGTAATCCAGCATTTTAATCAGGAAAGGATTGACGTCTTCGATCTGCGCGGTTTCGGCGTTGAGCAGCAGGATGCCGTCCTGCGCCGTCTCGAACAGACGGCGATAACGGATCTCTGAAGTTTGCAGCACTTGCAGAGCCAGTGAGGAAACCCGGTTCGTTTCGGCCGCAAGCTTCCCCAGCGCCTCGATGGCTGTTGTCACTGCGGAGGTGGGTGCTGCGATGGGCATGAAACCAAAGGCCTGACGCATCCGGATTGGTAGCGCCTAAAACCCAGTATACGCCCGAAGTCGCGATTTCCTCCTGACGACGAAAAAAAACCGGACCCTGGGTCCGGTTTTGAATGCGATCCTGCGGAGATCAGGGATAAGCGTTCTCCGGCCGCCCCTTGGTCAGGAAGTGGTAATAGCTGCTGATGAACAGGTTCATCCGGTAATAATTGCGCACGTCACGATACTGCTCGAATTTGACGTTTTTGATGATGTCATCGCGGCTCATGCCCTTGGCCACGGCGTCGCGCATGCCACGGTCAAAGTCCTCGAGCATTTTGGCTTCGTGCAATACATCAGCCTTGGCGCCGATGTCGCCATGGCCGCCGAGATAGACGTCAACATCCATTGCCGCCAGTTTGCGCAGGATATCCACCCATTGCGACATGGAAGGGGTAAACGACGGATTAGGCCAGCTGTTCTTGGAAAACGGGCCGCCGGCGAAGATCACCTTTTCTTTGGGGAAACGCACGAAGGTGTCGCCGGGATTCTGGCCGGCGCCCATATAGAGTAGTTCCACCGTACGTCCGCCGAGGTTCAGTGTCAGGCTGGAATCGAACGTCAGGTCGGGCAGCACCAGCGTGACTTCCTTCGGGTCGAAGCTGCGCTGCCTGAAATAACCCTGGCGGCGCTTCTGCTCCAGGCCGTAGAGCGATTTCATCATGCCCGCGGTGTCGTTGTGGGCGATGAAAGTCGCGCCTTCGCGCTTGAACACCGAGTTGCCGAAATAATGATCGCCATGGGCGTGGGTATTGACCACCCAGCGGATCGGTTTGTCGGTGGTTTTGCGGATCGCCGCCAGCAGTTCCTCAGCGCGCCTTGGGTGTTGGCGCGTGTCAATGACCAGCACACCCGCATCGGTCACCAGCCAGGCGTTGTTGGATTCTTCGTGGTGATACTGGAAGAACAGGCCCGGCGCGACCTCGGTGACCTTGATCGGAATGTTTTTTTCTTCGACTTCACCGGCGCCGCTGGCCTGAGCCCAGGCGCCGCCGGCGAATACCGTCAGCATTGCCGACAGGAACAGCATCAAAAAGCGTTTCATCATCAATTCCTCGGGAAAGGTGGTGCGGGGAAGTCAGTGGCTGTCCGGCTTGTCGACGCTCATGCCGCCGGAACCCATGCCCATCACCATGAACAGCGTGCCGATGATGGCCAGGTTCTTGAAAAAGTGATGGAACTGGTTGACGAACTGCGCTTCAGGATAGGTCCAGAAGCTGTGGAAGATCAGTGTCGCCGGAATCATGAACAGGATCAGCGCCAAAGCGGCCCATCGTGCTTTCCAGCCGATCAACAGCATCACGCCGCAGGCAAGCAGCAGCACGATTGTCGGCACCAGCAGGATGTCGGGCATCGGCATGGCCTTGGAAGTCATCAGCTTGACCGTCTTGTCGAAGTTGAGCAGTTTGTCGATGCCGGACTGCAGGAAAATGGCTGCGATCAGAACGCGGCCGAACAGTACACCCCAGGTTTGCGACAGCTTGCACAGATTGTTCATGTTGATTTCACCTTGTTCTGTTTAAGTGGGTAATTCACAGCCGCATTCAGAATCTGTCCTGATACGCCACGCGTCCGCCGACAATGGTCATCAGCGGTTTGATGTCCTTGATCTGGTCGGCCGGCACCGTGAAGTAATCCCGGTCGAGCACCAGCAGATCGGCGTACTTTCCCGGCGCCAGCGAGCCGATGTTGTTTTCCTGGAACAGGATGTAGGCGTTGTTGCGGGTGTGCGCGATCAGCGCCTCCTCACGGGTGATCGACTGCCGGTTGACTTGATGGCCGCCAACCATTTTTCCGGTCACCGCAAACGACAGCGTGTAGAAGGGATTCGACGTCGTTACTGCAGTGGCATCGGAACCCAGCCCCCACATGATGCCGCTGTCCTGTACGCGGCGGAACGGCGGCATGTCCCATGCGGCTTCACCATGCACGCGATGCATCAGCACGCCCTGGATCAGCGGGCGGCTGTGGATCTGTGCATTCATGCCGAGGCGCTTCATCCGCGCCAGTTGCGCGTCAGTGATCTGGTCCAGGTGCGAGAACGACCAGCGCAGGCCGCGGATCGGCGCTTCCCTGTTCAGCGCCTCGTACTGGTCGAGGAAGGCATCAATGACATTGACCATCTCGACATGTGAGTTGAGATAGATGCCTTTTTCGGCCAGCGCGCGCACGATGCGCATCATCTGCGCCAGGTCTTCCGGCTTGGTGTTGCCGCCGCGCGCCAGCAATTGTGTGGTCAGCGGCCGGTAGACCGTCTCGCCCCAGCCGATATGATCGAAATAGTCGTTGCCCTGGAACGGTTTCAGCGAAGGGATTTCCAGTAACACCTTGTCCACTTCCGCCGCATTTACCGGCTGGCGGATCGTGGTCCAGAACACGCGCACATTCAGTTCGTCGCGGTCCGCGAGATCCTGGTACGGCTGGTAGTGTTTCGGGCCCATGCCGCGGCCGCCGGCGTCGCCCCAGGCGGTGATGCCGAGGCTGTTGAGGTAGGTGGCGAGCTTGCGTGTGTTGTCGAGCCAGGCATCGCGATCCTTCAGCGGTACTTTGCCGGCGACAAAGGCCACGCCGCCCGCGCCGCGCACCACGCCGGTGATTTTGCCGGCAGCATCCTTTTCGATCGTGCCCCCCGCCGGGTTGGGCGTGGTTTCATCGATTTTGGCCATCTTCAGCGCGGTGCCGTTCAGATAGCTGTGGCGGTAGATCGACTGCAGCACCACCGGATTGTTGGGGGCGATGGCATCGAGTTCGGCCAGCGGGAAACCACGCACTTCGTCGGTGAACTGTTCTTCCGACCAGCCGCCGAGAACCACCACCCATTCACCGGGTTTCCGGGAGGCAACGCGTTCAGTCAGCATTTTCACCGCCTGGGCGCGGGTGGTGACGCCGTCGAAGCGCAGCTCGTCGTGCTCCGCTGCACGGATCCAGTGCGAGTGGTTGTCGATCAGGCCCGGGATCACGGTGCGACCCTTGAGGTCGATCACCTTGGTTGAAGTTCCGG
>JBIIZE010000076.1:0-7761 GCA_044346435.1 Burkholderiales bacterium | reverse complement strand
TGCACGCAGGCGCTGGACCTGCTCCTGTCCCAGGCGGCGGCCTGCGGTGCGACCCTGGTGATCGCAACACATGATCAGCGCGTTAAAGCCCGGATATCCAATCACTATGTGCTTGGAGCAGTGCAATGAATCTCTTCAGGCTCTCTGCAAGTTATCTGCGCGCCCGCGCTCTGAATACGGCGCTGCAGGTCATTCTGTTTGCGCTGGGTATCGGCACCATCACCTTGCTGCTGCTGGCAACCACGCAGCTGGATCAACGCATGCGCCGTGACGCCGAAGGCATTGATCTGGTGATCGGCGCCAAGGGCAGTCCGCTGCAGATCATCCTGTCGGCGATTTATCACCTGGATGTGCCGACCGGAAATATTGCTTACAAGCAGGCCAGGGAAATTTCAGCGCATCGGGCGGTCAAGAAAATCATCCCGCTGGCGCTGGGCGACAGCTACCGCGGTTTTCGAATCGTTGGCACTAACCATGATTATGTTGCGCATTATGGCGCGACGCTCGCCGCCGGGCGCCTCTGGGAAAAGCCGCTGGACGCCGTCATCGGCGCTGAGGTCGCGGCGCGCACCGGGCACGGTCTCGGCGCAAAATTTGCCGGGGCGCACGGGCTTGGCGATGGTGGTGACATGCATGAGGGGGCTGACTACACCGTAGTTGGTGTACTGGCGCCGAGCGGTACCGTGCTGGACCGGCTGGTGCTGACTTCGGTTGAAAGCGTTTGGGCGGTGCATGCCGAACATCTGGGTATACACGACATCGAAAATGTCGCCGCACAGATGAAAGACGAGGAAAAGGAATACACCGCGCTGCTGGTGCAGTATGCGAGCCCGCTGGCGGCAGCGATCCTGCCCCGTTACGTCAACAACAACAGCGACATGCAGGCCGCTTCACCGGCGTACGAGACTGCACGATTGTTCAGCATTATCGGCGTTGGCACCGACGTGCTGCGCGGCTTTGCGCTGGTGCTGGTATTCAGTGCAGCGCTGTCGGTGTTTATCGCACTTTATAACGCGCTGGAAGAGCGGCGTTACGACCTCGCAATCATGCGAACCCTGGGCGCTTCTCCGCAACGCCTGATGGCGTTATTGCTCGGAGAGGGAATGTTGCTCGCCGGCGCCGGCGGTCTGCTCGGTATCGCGTTGGGACATGGTTTTGCCGAAATCGTCGGTTACGCGATGCGGGCGGCCCAGCAGGGCAGCATGACCGGGCACCTGTGGCTGCCGGAGGAATTCGTGATTCTCGGATTTTCGATTGTTGTAGGTGCTCTTGCTGCGCTGGTGCCGGCGTGGCGTGCGTATCGCACCGATATTGCAGGCACACTGGCTCGCGGCTGAGCTCTTACGAGCGGCCGGCTTATTTACTAAATTAACCCTGGAGATCAACCCATGAAAAGCAACGGATTCATTACGACAGTCATGATTGTGGCGGCCCTCGCCGTGCAGCCGGTAATCGCAGCAGAGAAAACCAAATCTCACGGCGCTGCTGAAGTTAAAAAAGATATCGCCGATCATCGTGCGATGGCAGAGGCCCATCTCAATGCCGCAAAATGTTTTGAGGCTGGGAAATCCGAAAAGGAATGTCACGGACAGTTGGCCAAGGATTGCAAAGGGCTGGCAATCGGCAAATACTGCGGGATGAAGCACAGCCACTAGTCGGCTGCAGACCTTGTGGAATCCTTGTAACTAATTGATTTTATTCATTATATTAAACTTATGAAAATTCAACTTGGCGCAATCATGCTTGCATTGGCGGTCTCGGCCAGCGCGCAGGGATTCCAGGGTTCTGCAGGCAAGAATGATTTGATGAAAAAACCGTTGGATGCGGATGCCAATTTGCCGCCTTCACCGTATGCCTTTAAACCGTTACCCGAACTGAAGGGGGTGACGTCCTGGAAGACGCTGGCCGATGTCAAAACCGTGAAGCAGAAAGATCGCTTCATGCCTGAATTTGGCAAAAGTGTGGCGACGCTCGACAAGCAGGAAGTGCGAATCCAGGGCTTTATGATGCCGCTGGATATGGGGGAGCGGCAGAAGCGTTTCATCCTCGCGGCGCTGCCACCCACCTGCTCGTTCTGCATGCCCGGCGGCCCGGAGCAAATGGTTGAAGTTCAGGCCAAAACGCCGGTGAAATACGGTTTTGAGCCGATTGTTGTGTCGGGCCGGTTTACGGTGTTGCGCGATGATGCGATGGGACTTTATTACCGGCTGACCGATGCCGTTGCCATCGCTTCACCGAAGTAACACGACAACTGCAGTCAGGCAATGACCGGTTTTCCGCTGTTCGGCAGGATTTTGCGTTCCACCGCATTGCGGTGGGCGCTTGTGGCGTTGCTGTTGGCTGCGCAGCAGGGGGCACTGACCCATGCGCTTAGCCATGCCGCCGGGCATGCCCATGAATCAATCGCAGTACTGCATGACCATGATCATCATGCCGCAGATCATGAGGACGAAGACCCACATGAGCCGGTTACGCGGCTTGCTTCGGAAAAGTGTGCATTCGACCTGGTCTACAGCCAGGTTTTGGGTGGTTTGCATGCCGGCCACTGGCTGCATCTTGATGCGAGCGATCCGGTCGTCAACGATGTCTTCGTCTGGAGCACCCGCAGCGCTCCTGCCGGGCTCCCGTACAATTCCCGCGCTCCTCCTGTTTTCTCCTGACGTGCCGCCGGTCTGACCGGCGTTTCCTTCACGATCAATTTGCGGGGCATGCTGCGCCGACTGTGCGCGCGCTTCCGTCATATGGAGAAATCATGAACGTCAAGCCTTATACGCTTGCGCTGATGGCTGTCGCGGTGCATGCCGCGACAGCTCATGCGCAGGTCAGCAATAAAACATCACCGGCAACATTGCCGGAAGTCATCGTCACCGGTAATCCGCTCGGAAGCGATCTGTTTGAAATGGCATCTCCGGCGTCAGTCGTTCAGGGTGAAGAGTTGTTTCGTCTGCGCCGCTCGACGCTTGGTGACACCCTGGACGGCCTGCCCGGCGTGGCGGCAACCGGTTTTGGACCCAATGCCAGCCGTCCGGTGATCCGCGGCCTTGACGGTGACCGCATCCGCCTGTTGCAGAACGGCAGCGGCATGTTGGACGCTTCTTCGCTGAGTTTTGACCACGCCGTATCGATTGATCCGCTGGTCATCGACCGCGCAGAAGTGGTGCGCGGACCCGCTGCGCTGTTTTACGGCGGCAGCGCTGTCGGCGGCGTGGTCAACGTCATCGACAACCGTATTCCGCAAGCGGCAGTACAGGGAGTCAACGGACGTGTTGAGGGCAGGTTTGGCGGCGCTGAACGGGAAAAGGCGGGTGCTGTCGTTTTTGAAGCCGGCAACGGCAGCCTTGCGCTGCATGCCGATGTTTATTCGCGTGATACCGACGACCTGAAGATTCCGGGGTTTGCGCGCTCGGCGCGGCGGCGTGCCGCCGATCCGCAAGCGGTCGAAGCACAGGGCACCCTGCCCAACAGTGCGGCGCGTTCCGATGGCGGTGCGTTCGGGCTTGCGCACACCTGGGCCAATGGTTATGTCGGCATTTCGCGCGGGGACTTCAGCACGAAGTACGGCACGGTGGCCGAGCCGACGGTGAGCATCGACATGCAGAGCAGCCGCTGGGACATCGCCGGTGAAGTGCGAGAACTGGGAAATGCCATCAAGGCACTGAAATTCAAGGTCGGCAAGACCGACTACGAACACACCGAACTTGATGCGGGCGTGCCGGCCACGGTGTTCCGCAACAAGGGCAACGATGTGCATGTTGAAGCAACCCACGGCAGCCTCGGTCCGCTGCGGGGTGCGTTAGGGTTGCAGTTTACCGATTTCGATTTTTCGGCGCTCGGCTCGGAAGCTTTCGTGCCGTCGACCAGCACCAACGCCCGCGCGGGATTTTTTTACGAAGAACTGCCGCTGGGGGCCTTGAAGCTGACATTCGGCGGGCGTCACGAGCGGACCGAGGTTGCAAGCGGCGGCGGCGGGGCGGTGCCATTTGGCGCAAGCGCACCGCGCTTTAATCCGGCGCAAACGCGCCTGTTTAACGGCAACAGCGGTGCGCTGGGCGCCGTGTGGAGTTTCACGCCGGGGCTGGCGCTGGCGGTCAACGGCGCTTACACCGAACGCGCGCCTACGTACTACGAACTGTTTGCCAACGGTCCGCATGCCGCCACCGGCGTGTATGAAGTCGGCAACGCAGCCTTCGGCAAGGAAAAATCGAAGGCGCTGGATGTCGCGCTGCGCATGAAGTCCGGCAAACATTCCGGCAGCATCGGCGTGTTCCAGAACCGCTTCGACAACTTCATCACCTTGTTCAATACCGGCAATAACCGGGGTGCTGACGGCGAACTGAATCCGCCCGACGCCGGTGACGAGACCTCGACCAATACCGGCGAGGAAATCCTGCCCGAATTTGCTTACCGTGCGGTGCCGGCACGTTTTCGTGGCGTCGAAGGCGAAGGCCGTTTCCGGGTGATGGAGCGCGGCGGCAAACTGGACCTGCTGGTTAACGCCAGTTACGTCAATGCCGAAGACAAAAGTACCGGTCGATCCCTGCCGCGCATTGCACCGCTGCGCTACGGCATCGGCGCAGACTACCGCCAGGACCGTTTCGGTGCGCGCATTGATGCAACCTTTGTCGAGGGCCAGGATCGCGTCGCCACCGGTGAATTGCCGACTGATGGTTACACCATGCTTAACGCTGCGCTCAGTTACCGTCTGCCGGCGCAGGGCGTCCGGCTTGAAGCCTTTCTGCGTGGCGTCAATCTGCTCAACGAGGAAGCGCGCAATCACGTGTCCTTCCTCAAAGAGGTCGCGCCCCTCGGTCGACGCAGTGCGCAACTGGGGGTGCGCGGACAGTTCTGATGCTGCTGACCCGATTACCGCTGCGGATGTCATCGCGTCCGCGGCGGCAGTTGGATTGGCGGGCATTTGTCCGGGACTTGCCGTTTCGCGGATAATGCCCATTCCGTTGCATCAATCCACAGACCCATCAAGATGAATTCCGTTGTGGCCGCACCTGGGCAGTCCGATCAAGCAGACCCGCTGAAGGGGGCGCCACGGCTGCTCGCCGCGTGTCTGCTCGGCAGTGTGGCCTTGCATGCCACGCTGCTGCTGGTGCTGCCCGGATGGTGGCGAACAACATCGCCTGAAGTGCCCGCGGTGCTCGACGTGGTGCTGATGCCGGCTGAAGTGCCGCAACCGCTGCCGTCGGCGCCGCGGCCGCCGGAACAGCAGCCTGTTGCCAAATCCGTGCCCGCTGCAAAACTTGCGCCGGCAAATACCGCACGTGCTGAAATCGCCGTTGCGCAATCTTCAGCAGAGACCGTGCTGCCGGCTGTTGTTGAAACCGCGCGTGCGCCTGTCGCCGCTGCGGTTGCCGCGCCGCGTGCCGAGCCCGTGCTGACGCCGCCGGTATTCAATGCGGCTTACTTGCGTAATCCGCCGCCGCGGTATCCCCTGACTGCGCGCCGCAATGGCGACGAAGGTACGGTCATGCTGCGCGTGCTGGTCACCACGGAAGGCACGGCGGCGCGTGTCGAGCTTGACCGGACCAGCGGATCGGCATCGCTGGATGGCGCAGCGCTGGAAGCGGTGCGCAACTGGCGCTTTGTGCCGGCTCGGCGTGGTTCGCAGAATGTCGAGGACTGGGTGCGCGTGCCCGTGGTTTTCCGTCTGGAGTCCTGATTGGACTTCGGGCCGGGTTTGACGCCCATTGCGCGCAGCGCGTAACATTCCGCCCATGCGTATGTTCATGCACCGCCGGATCATTTCAGGAATTGCCCTCATGGCCTTCCTGTTCGGCATTGCCTTGCCTGCGCTCGCCGTGGTCCACCAGGCTATTGATCCCACCGCTTTTGCGACGATCTGCCGCGTTGATACCGGTGCGGCAAACGATTCTTCTGCTCCGGGCGCTCCGCAGAACAAGCTTAAGTCGGCACACTGCCTGATGTGTGTCAGCACGGGCTCTCCGCCCCCGGTGGCTGAGGTCGTGCCAGTGGTGGTCTCCACCATCCCTGATCTGATACTGCCTTTTGATCGCCGTCCGCTCCCGGTCAGCGATCCTGCGACGCTCCAGCCGCAGAACCCGCGCGCTCCCCCGCGCGCTTAATTTCCCCGCTGCTCCGTTTCGCCCACGTCCCGTGACGTGGGTTTGCACGATTGCGCGTCATTGCGCAACGGAGCCAATTAAATATATGTTTTTAAAGGAATTTTTATGAAAAGCCAATATTTCGGCAAACCCATGTCTGCCATTTTTGGATTAACGCTGCTGATTGCAGCATCGGTCCACGCACAGGAAGTCAGTGTCAAGGACGCCTGGATCCGCGGAACGGTGCAGGGCCAGAACGCTACCGGCGCATTCATGGAACTCACCGGCAAGTCGAATGCGCGTCTGATCGGCGCAGCGAGCCCGGCGGCGAAAAACGTTGAAGTGCACAACATGAAAGTCGAAAACGGCGTCATGAAAATGTTCCCGGTTGACGGCATTGATCTGCCTGCCGGCAAACCGGTGAAGCTTGCGCCTGGCGGCTACCACGTGATGCTGATGGATTTGCAGAAGCCGCTGAACGCCGGCGACAAGGTGCCGCTGAAACTGACGTTTGAATTGGCGAACAAGAAGCGCGAAACCGTCGACATTACCGTCGACGTCCGCGACGTGAAGGGTGGCGCAAAGGCCGAAACAAAAGGCCACCATGGGCACTGACCGCGACGAGGAACCGGCAATCCGCGAAGTCTGTTTGCTGATGCGGATGCTGACCAATCTGAATGCTGGAGCGATGCTGGCTTTGTGTCTTTGGCTGGCTTGGGCTGCCATGGATTTCAACGCACAACAGCCGCTGGAATCGACGTCTATCAAGGTACATGGGTGCGGCTGTGTTCTTAATGAGATCACAAACTGGTCAGGCCATATCAATGTCGCCTCGACCAATCGATGAACGCATATGGATATGCAAATGTATAAAGGGAGAAAAATGAAAAAAATTAAAAGCGATCTGGCTCAATGTGAAGTCAGGGCACATACGGTCATCGCGCTGACGATCGCCAGCCTGATCAGTTCGAGCGCATTTTCGCAAAGTGATGGATTTTCAACCCTACCAACCGTGACAGTGACCGGAACCCGTGAAGCCGAGAAGATTTCGGAAACGCCCGTCTCGGTGGGTGTGGTTCCCCGGGAATCCATCCAATTTACCCGTCCCGGCCATCCTTCGGAGATTCTGGGTCAGGTCCCTGGTGTTGCGATCGGCATCACCAATGGTGAAGGCCACACCACCGCGATTCGCCAGGGGTTTACCACCGCACCGGTCTATCTGTATCTGGAAGACGGTATTCCGACCCGGGCGACGGGAAATTTCAATCACAACGCGATGTTTGAACTGAATGTTCCGAGTGCCGGTGGAGTGGAGGTTATTCGCGGGATCGGCACCGCGCTTTATGGCTCGGATGCGATTGGCGGGATCGTCAACGTGCTGACCCGGCAACCGTCTGCCAAATCAGGTGCCGATGCTTCCGTTGAATTCGGTCAGCATGGGTATCAGCGCTTTCTTGGCGGATTCGACACCGGACGCAGTGACAAGGATGCTTTTCGTGCAGACATCAATGTGACGCATACCGATGGCTGGCGCATCAAGACCGGTTATGACCGCCAGAGCCTGAATCTGCGCTGGGATCGTGAGCATGACAGTCAGACATTTGTAAAAACGATTTTGGGATATTCAAAAGTTGACATGGAGACCGGTGCCAACAGCGCCCTGCCTTACGATCTTTACGTAAACAAT
>JBIIZE010000075.1:0-7796 GCA_044346435.1 Burkholderiales bacterium | reverse complement strand
CGACGGCCAGATCTTCCTTGAGACCGATCTGTTCAACGCCGGTATCCGTCCCGCGATCAACGCCGGTATTTCGGTGTCGCGCGTCGGCGGTGCTGCGCAAACCAAGATCATCAAAAAGCTGGGCGGCGGTGTGCGTCTGGCGCTGGCCCAGTATCGCGAACTCGCGGCTTTCGCGCAGTTTGCATCCGACCTCGACGAAGCCACCCGCAAGCAGTTGGAGCGCGGCCGTCTGGTCACCGAACTGATGAAGCAGCCGCAGTACCGTCCCCTGCAGGTCTGGGAAATGGCACTGACGCTGTTCGCAGTCAACGGCGGATACTTTGACGATGTCGATGTCAAAAAAGCGCTGGCTGCTGAAAACTCGATGCGCGACTACATCCAGTCCAAGTTCGGTGATCTGGTGAAACGCATTGAGGACACCAAGGATCTCAGCAAGGACGACGAAGAAAAGCTGAACGCCGCGATCAAGGACTGGAAACAGAACGGTTCCTACTAAGCAGCGCGACGAACTAGATAATTAACCGTTTAAAAACAGACACTTAAGACATGGCTGGCTCGAAGGAAATCCGCACCAAGATCAAGAGCGTGCAAAACACGCGCAAGATCACCAAGGCGATGGAAATGGTCGCGGCCTCGAAAATGCGGCGCGCCCAGGAACGCATGCGCGCGACGCGGCCGTACGTCGAAAAGATCCGCAACATCGCTGCCAACATCAGCCACGCCAATCCCGAGTACCGCCACCCCTTCCTGGTGTCGCGAGATTCGGTGAAGCGTGTCGGCATCATTGTTGTCACCACCGACAAGGGTCTTTGCGGCGGCCTCAACACCAATGCCCTGCGTCTTGCGATGAACAAGATCAAGGAACTGGAAACGCAGGGCGAGGAAATCGAAGTCTGCACGATCGGCAACAAGGGCCTGGGTTTCATGCAGCGACTCGGCGCCAAGATCGTGTCGCAGGTGACCGGCCTCGGCGACAAGCCGCATATGGACAACCTGATTGGTGCCGTCAAGGTGATGCTCGACGGTTATACCAACGACCGCTTCGACCGCCTGCTGATCATCTACACTAAGTTCATCAACACGATGAAGCAGGAAGCCGTGGTTGAACAGGTGCTGCCGCTCGCCGGCGACGCGCTGGTCGCACCTGCCGGTACCTGGGACTACATCTATGAGCCGGACGCCCAGGGCGTGCTGGACCAGGTGCTGACCCGCTATATCGAAGCACTGATTTACCAGTCGGTGGCCGAGAACATGGCCTCCGAGCAGTCGGCACGGATGGTCGCGATGAAAGCGGCTTCGGACAATGCCGGCAGCGTGATCGACGAATTGACACTGATTTACAACAAGACGCGGCAAGCTTCCATTACCAAGGAGCTGTCGGAGATTGTCGGCGGCGCAGCAGCTGTTTGACGCCAAAGCACAATCTGATTGTTTGACGACATTTTGATTTAGGGATTGACCATGAGCCAGGGAAAAATCGTTCAATGTATCGGCGCGGTGATCGACGTCGAATTTGCGCGCGACCAGATGCCGCATATCTACGACGCGCTCACCATGGATGGCACGGAACTGACGCTTGAAGTCCAGCAGCAGCTGGGCGACGGCATCGTTCGCACCATCGCACTGGGTTCTTCCGACGGCCTGCGCCGCGGCATGATGGTGACCAACACCAACGCGCCGATCATGGTGCCGGTTGGTCCGAAGACGCTGGGTCGCATCATGGATGTGCTTGGTCGCCCGATTGATGAAGTGGGCCCCATCGGTGCCGACAAAGCCATGTCGATCCATCGCAAGGCACCGACTTATGAAGAGCTGTCGCCCTCGACCGACCTGCTGGAAACCGGCATCAAGGTTATCGATCTGGTCTGCCCGTTCGCCAAGGGCGGCAAGGTCGGCCTGTTCGGCGGCGCCGGTGTCGGTAAAACCGTGAACATGATGGAACTGATCAACAACATCGCCAAGGCGCACTCGGGCCTTTCGGTGTTTGCCGGTGTCGGTGAGCGTACCCGCGAAGGCAATGACTTCTACCACGAGATGATGGACGCCGGCGTCGTCAACAAGGACGACCTGTCGAAATCAAAAGTGGCGATGGTCTACGGCCAGATGAACGAACCGCCCGGCAACCGTCTGCGCGTGGCGCTGACCGGCCTGACCATGGCTGAAGCGTTCCGTGACGAAGGCCGCGACGTGCTGTTCTTCGTCGACAACATCTACCGTTACACGCTGGCCGGTACCGAAGTGTCGGCGCTGCTGGGCCGGATGCCGTCTGCTGTGGGTTATCAGCCGACGCTGGCCGAAGAAATGGGCCGCCTGCAGGAACGCATCACCTCGACCAAGGTCGGTTCGATCACCTCGATCCAGGCCGTGTACGTCCCTGCCGATGACTTGACCGATCCGTCGCCCGCGACCACCTTCGGTCACCTCGATTCAACCGTCGTGCTGTCGCGTGACATCGCCTCGCTGGGTATTTACCCCGCAGTGGATCCGCTGGATTCGACCTCGCGCCAGCTGGATCCGCACGTCGTCGGTGAAGAGCACTACAACACCGCACGCGCCGTGCAGGCGACGCTGCAGCGTTACAAGGAACTGCGCGACATCATCGCGATTCTGGGCATGGACGAACTGTCGCCGGAAGACAAACTGGCGGTATCGCGCGCACGGAAAATCCAGCGCTTCCTGTCGCAGCCGTTCAGCGTCGCCGAGGTGTTCACCGGTTCGCCCGGCAAGTATGTGTCGCTGAAAGACACGATCAAGGGCTTCAAGATGATCGTCAGCGGCGAATGCGATGCGCTGCCCGAGCAGGCCTTCTACATGGTCGGCGGTATCGAAGAAGCCTTCGAGAAAGCCAAGACGCTGCAATAAGGCGTATCCGATATGACAACCCCAACCATGCACGTCGATGTCGTCAGCGCGGAAGAGCAGATCTATTCCGGCGAAGCGGAGTTTGTCGTGCTGCCTGGTGAGGCCGGCGAGCTGGGTATTTATCCCCGGCACACGCCGCTGATCACGCGGATCAAGCCGGGTGAAGTCAGGATCAAGCCCGCCGACGGCGGCGCCGAAGAATTCATCTTCGTCGCCGGCGGCGTGCTCGAAGTCCAGCCCAAAGGTGTGACCGTACTGGCCGACACCGCGATTCGCGGTACCGACCTCGACGAAGCCAAGGCGACCGAAGCGCTCAAGCAGGCTGAGGAAGCCCGCAAGAATGCCCAGGGTAAACAGGAAGTCGCGACCGTCGAGGCCGAACTGGCCATGCTCGGCGCGCAACTGGCCTCGATCCGCAAGCTGCGCGGCAAACGCTGATCCCGGTAACCGCTTAAAAAGGGCAGCTTCGGCTGCCCTTTTTGTTTGTGAACCGCAGCCGCATGACGCACAACGCCATGCGATAATTTTCCCCATGCGCTTCCAAGTCGTGATTCTGGCCGCAGGCCAGGGCAAACGGATGAACTCCGATCTGCCCAAGGTGCTGCATCCCCTCGCCGGCAAACCGCTGCTCGGTCATGTTGTCGATACCGCGCGTGAGCTGGCGTCCGAGCACATCTGCGTGGTCCACGGTCACGGCGGTGAACAGGTGAAAGCCGCGCTGACCGGCGACGATCTGGCCTTTGCCCTGCAGGCGCCGCAACTGGGTACCGGGCATGCATTGCAGCAGGCCTTGCCGCATCTGACCAAGGCGCCGGTAACACTGGTGCTCTACGGCGATGTGCCGCTGGTGCGCGCAGCGACGCTGCGCACGCTGCTCGAAGCCGCAGGCAAAGGTGCTGCGGTACTGACCGCCGTGCTGGATGATCCAAACGGTTATGGCCGCATCCTGCGTAACAAGGCGGGTCGGGTCACCGGCATTGTCGAACAGAAAGATGCCACCGCAACACAGCGCCGCATCCGCGAAATCAATACCGGCATCATGGCGCTGCCCACGGCGAAACTGGCGCAGTGGCTGCCAAAGCTGCAAAACCGTAATGCGCAAAAAGAGTATTACCTGACGGACGTGATCGCATTGGCGGTCAAGGACCGTCTGCCGGTCACGGGTGTACAGGCGGAAGACGCCGGCGAGACGGAAGGCGTCAACAGCCGTGTGCAGCTGGCGAGACTGGAACGGGCTTATCAACAACGGCTTGCCGCACAACTGCTGGAAGCCGGTGTGACGCTGGTTGATCCGCAGCGTTTTGACCAACGCGGTACTTTGCAATGCGGCCGCGATGTGCAGATCGACGTCAACTGCATTTTCGAAGGCACGGTGAGCCTTGCCGAAGGCGTCAGCATCGGCGCCAACTGCGTCATCAGAGATGTTGCAATCGGCGCGGGCACACGCATTGAACCGTTCTGCCATCTCGACGGCGCCCAGATCGGCACCGGTTGTCGCATCGGACCTTATGCGCGAATCCGGCCCGGCTCCACACTGGCTGCCGAAGTGCATATCGGCAATTTTGTTGAGGTCAAGGCCAGCGCCATCGGTGATGGTTCCAAGGCAAACCATTTGTCCTACGTTGGCGATTCTTCCGTAGGCCGCAACGTCAACATCGGCGCCGGTACCATCACCTGCAATTACGACGGCGCCAACAAGCACCGCACGGTGATTGAAGATGATGTGCATATCGGATCGGACGTGCAGCTGGTAGCGCCGGTTCGTGTTGCCCGCGGCGTGACGGTCGGGGCCGGCACGACGGTCTGGAAAGATTCACCCGAAGGCGGGTTGATCATCAATCCCAAAGCCCAGGAACATCGAGCCGGCTGGCAGCGGCCGCGCAAAGCGAAAAAATGAAGGGGTTCAACTAGTCATGTGCGGCATTGTCGGCGCCATTGCCGGTCGGGACATCGTACCGGTACTGATTGAAGGCCTCAAACGCCTTGAGTACCGCGGTTACGATTCAGCGGGTATCGTTGTCACCAACGGCCACAAGCTGCAGCGGGTGCGCAGCACCGGCCGTGTCGCCGAGCTTGAACGTATTGCACAGACCAGCAACGTTACTGGCCGGATCGGCATCGCGCATACCCGCTGGGCGACACATGGCGCGCCTTCCGAAAAAAATGCGCATCCTCATATCTCCGGCGGCGTATCCGTGGTGCACAACGGCATCATCGAGAACCATGAGGAGATGCGCGACAAGCTGCGCGGCCTCGGATATGCGTTTGTTTCCGATACCGACACCGAAGTCATCGCCCATCTCGTGCATTGGCATCTGAAAGCCTGCGGCGATCTGTTTGAAGCCGTGCGTCTCAGTCTGGGTGAACTGATCGGCGCCTACGCCATTGCGGTGATCAACGAAGCGGATGATCAGCGTCTGGTGGTGGCGCGCATGGGGGCACCTTTGCTGCTCGGTCTCGGCACCGGCCAGAATTTCGCGGCATCGGATGCCTCGGCGCTGGTGCAGGTCACGCAACGCATCGTCTATCTTGAAGAAGGCGACTGCGCGGAACTGGCGCGGGACCACATCCGCATCGTCGATATCAAGGGCCAAGTGGTGGTGCGCGAGGAACAGTTATCGCAACTGACCGCGGCCGCCGTCGAGCTCGGTCATTACAAGCATTACATGCAGAAGGAAATCTTCGAACAGCCGATGGCGGTTGCCAACACGCTGGAGATGGTGACCAATGCGCGCGCCATCGTGCCTCAGCTGTTCGGTGTCGGCGCCGAAGAAATATTCAATAAAATCAACGGGATAGTAATACTTGCCTGCGGCACCAGTTATCACGCCGGCATGGTCGCGAGATACTGGATTGAATCCCTCGCCGGAATTCCCTGCGATGTCGAGATTGCCAGCGAGTACCGCTATCGCGAGCCGTACAACAATCCCGATGCGCTGGTGGTGACGATTTCGCAGTCGGGCGAAACTGCAGATACCCTGGCGGCGCTGCAGTACGCCAAGTTGCGCGGCCATCGCTACAGTCTTTCCATTTGCAACGTGCCGGAGTCGGCGCTGGTACGTGCTTCAGACCTGCGCTTCCTGACCCGTGCGGGTCCGGAGATCGGTGTTGCTTCGACCAAAGCATTTACGACCCAGCTCGCGGCGCTGGTGTTGCTGACCATGGCACTGGCGAAACAGCGTGGACGTCTGTCGCCGGAGAAAGAGACCGAGCTTCTGCACGCGCTGCGCCATCTGCCTTCCGCGTTGACCCGCGTGCTGCAAGCGGAACCGGCGATCGCCAAATGGGCGGAAACCTTCACCCATAAAGAACACATGCTCTTCCTCGGCCGCGGCATCCATTATCCGATTGCGATGGAAGGCGCGCTGAAGCTGAAGGAAATCACCTATATCCACGCCGAAGCTTATGCCGCCGGCGAACTGAAACACGGCCCGCTGGCCTTGGTCGACCGCAATATGCCGGTGGTGGCGGTGGCGCCGAAAGACGCGCTGCTGGAAAAACTCAAATCCAATCTGCAGGAAGTGCGGGCGCGCGGCGGCGAACTCTATGTATTGGCCGATCAGGACACGCGCATTGAAGCCAGCGATGGGGTTCACGTTATTCATCTGGCCGATCATGCCGGCCTGCTATCGCCGATTCTGCATACCGTACCGTTACAGCTGCTGGCCTATCATACGGCCCTGCATCGCGGAACTGATGTCGACAAGCCGCGCAATCTCGCCAAGTCGGTGACAGTGGAGTAATTCCGCTTCCACTGGTCCGGTGGAATGAATAACGCTTGATGTAAATAAAAAACCCCGCCGAAGCGGGGTTTTTCGGATGCACGTTTGCAGCTTACTTGTGTGTTCCGCCCTGATGCCCGGACGTCGCATCGCTTTCGGTCATCGTGTGCTCCTGCGAAGTGGCACCGTGAGCCGTGGCCCCCTCGTAGCCCAGCAGCGACGGATCGGTCATGCCGGCAATCATCGCCAGATGAGCGAATACGAGGAAAACCGCGACGTAGATGGCGTGATAGCCGAGTTTCTTTTCCTCGCTTTGCCCCTTGTGAAGGATCCCCAGTTCCTGAAAGGCGATCAGTACCATGGGAACACCAGCAATCAGGTAAGTGGAGACGGCAATCACATCGATGATCGTCCGCCACTCGCCGGCTTTGGTGATCGGCATAACGGCATTTACCATCAGGTGTGCGATGATGCCGATGAAATTCAGACCGACAACCACGCCGGCAGCACGATTCAGGTTTCTCACCCATCCGCTCATCTTCCGGGTGTAAAGAATGTAAAGCTCGGTAATGGCTACGGTTTCAGCAAGAATTACCGGAATCGCCATGAAAATAATGAGATTCCAGGGCTGATTGCTCGCCAGAAGCTCCATATAGTGCGTCATGTTCATATCAAATCTCCAAATAGGCATAACAGCCTATGCGGGATCGCACAGGCTCAAAAAAGTTACGCGGATCAGGAGTTTTGTCGCGGGGGGCGGAACAACCCTTCAACCCGGGATGCCAGACTGAATGCAGGGTTGAACGGAATGAGTTCGCTGGCGCTTTGATAAGGCGGGATCAGGAGCGTTGCAGAAAAATTGCCGACAAAGCTGAAACAGCAGCCATGACTGACTTTGCTGATTGGATGATGATCATCAGCAGACTTTGCGGGATGACAGTCAGCTTCGTGATCCTGGTGAGCATGGGCCGTGTCCTGGAATTGCACCTGAACCTGCGCCGATGAAACCTGCAAAGGCATGCTTGCGCTGCTGAGCACGGGGGCCAGCAACACACAGAGTCCCACCAGAAAGGCGATTAATTTTTGATGTCGCACAGCTTTATCATCCGCTCAATTGCCTGGCGATTCAAGCCGTTGATTTGCCAGCCGGTTTAATGCGGACGTCGTGGTTTGCGTCCCGATCGTGCCGCAAGCGGATCGTAGATAAACCGC
>JBIIZE010000073.1:0-7810 GCA_044346435.1 Burkholderiales bacterium | reverse complement strand
CTACGGCATGCTGATCGGCGAAACCACTGCCGAATTGATCAAGAAGGAAATCGGTTCCGCCTTCCCGGGCTCCGAAGTGCGCGAGAAGGAAGTCAAAGGCCGCAACCTTGCCGAAGGCATTCCGCGCAGTTTCACCATTTCCAGCAATGAAATTCTCGAAGCGCTGACCGACCCGCTGAACAGCATCGTTTCCGCAGTGAAATCAGCGCTGGAACAGACCCCGCCCGAACTCGCGGCAGACATCGCCGAAAAAGGCATGGTACTCACCGGCGGCGGCGCTCTGCTGCGCGACATTGACCGGCTGCTGATGGAAGAAACCGGCTTGCCGGTGATCATTGCCGAAGACCCGCTGACCTGCGTGGTGCGCGGATCCGGCAAGGCGCTGGAAAAACTGGAACATCTCGGCAGCATCTTCGCCAACGACTGATGCAGCAACCGCCGTCCCGCGTTCGCACCCATGCCGGTAACGGCAGCGAATCGGGACCGGCGCCGGCTTCGCGCGCGTAACGCCTGATGGAACACACGCCACCGCCCCTGTTCCGCACCGGACCGACGCCGCTCGCGCGGCTGATGATTTTTTCAATGCTGTCGGTCGTGCTGCTCATTGCCGACGCCCGCTTTAACTACCTGACCTTCCTTCGTCAGGTCACCGCCGTCATCGTCTACCCGCTGCAGCGGCTCGCCGCAGCGCCGGCCGCAATCGGCGGACATATTTCGGATTTTTTCGTCACGCACAGCTCGCTGCGTAATGACAACCAGCGCCTGACCCAGCTGAACCTTGAACTGGCGCGGGAAACGCAGCAGACCCGTGCACTGCAGCTGGAAAATGCGCACCTGCGCGGACTGCTCGCCGCCCGCGAGCGGCTCGCCGTGCCCGCTACTGCCGCGGAAATTCTTTACGCCGCGCGCGATCCGTTCGCGCGCAAGGTGATGATCGACCAGGGTTTGCAGCGCGACATCGAAGCCGGACGGCCGGTAGTCGACCATGTCGGCGTCATCGGACAGGTGACACGGGTTTATCCATGGCTGTCCGAAGTCACGCTGATTACCGACAAAGGCCACCTGGTGCCGGTGATGAACGTGCGCACCGGCCTGCGTGCGGTGCTTGCCGGTACTGGCGACGACGGCAAACTAGAACTGCGCTTCATCCCGCTGGCCGCCGATTTCCAGAACGGCGACAAGCTGGTGACCTCCGGCATTGACGGCATTTATCCACCCGGTCTGCCGGTCGCCGAGGTCATCAACGTCGAGCGCAATACCGCTTACCTGTTCGCCAACATCACCTGCAAACCGGTCGCCGGCGTCAACGCTAACGCCCAGGTGCTGGTACTGGGGCCGATGCCTGCGACGCCGGAACGGCCCGAGGAAACCAAGGAACCCGCACCGCAGAAGAAAAGGAAAAAATCCTGATGAGCGGGCCTTCGATGACGCCGCAGGAGCTGCTGCTGCCGGTCCGCCCGGGATTCATTTTTGTGACGCTGGTGGCTGCGCTGCTCGCCAACCTGCTGTCATGGTCGGGCTGGATGGCCTGGCTGGTGCCGGACTTTGTCGCGCTGCTGGTGCTTTACTGGTGCATCCACGAGCCGCGGAAGATCGGTTTTCTCGCAGCATGGCTGCTCGGACTGCTGATGGACATCGCCGACGGCAGCCTGTTCGGCGAACACGCGCTGGCCTACATCATCCTCGCTTATGCCGGCATGGTCCTTCACCGGCGTGTGCAGCGTTTTTCGATGGCGCCGCAGATCCTGCATGTAATCCCGCTGCTGCTGTTCACTGACTGCATCGTTCTGCTGGTGCGCGCGCTCGCCGGCTCTGATTTTCCCGGTTATGCCTACTTCCTCGGCAGTTTTGTCGGGGCCGTGCTGTGGCCGCCGCTGACCCATCTGCTGAAACTGCCGCAGCACCCCCGCCCAGACCCGGACCGTGTCTGAGCTTTCGATCAACCCCGGCATCGAAATTCGCGACTCCGAGCGCGAACTGCAGCGCTTTCGCGGCCGCCTCGCCATGCTCGGCATCTTCGTGTTGTCGCTGTTCGGCGTGCTGTTCCTGCGTTTTTTCTATCTGCAGGTGATTCAGCACAGCCACTACAGCACACTGGCAGAAGCCAACCGCATTTCGGTGCTGCCGATAGCGCCGCACCGCGGCATCATCGTCGACCGCAACGGCATCCAGCTGGCGCACAACTATTCAGCCTACACACTGGAAATCACCCCGAGCAAGGTCGGTGACCTTGAGGCCACCATTGATGAGCTCGCAACAGTCGTCGAGATTTCACCTCGCGACCGCCGCCGTTTCCGGAAATTGCTGGAAGAAAGCAAACGTTTCGAAAGCCTGCCCATCCGCACCCGGCTCTCCGATGAGGAAATCTCGCGCTTTGCCGCGCATCGTTACCGCTTCCCCGGCGTTGAGGCCAAGGCACGCCTGTTCCGCCAGTACCCGCAGGGCGAAATGTTTTCGCATGTGGTCGGTCACATCGGGCGCATCAATCAGCGCGAAGTCGAACAGCTGGAAAACGAGGACCGCCTGGCCAACTACCGCGGCAGTGACTACATCGGCAAGACCGGGCTTGAACAGAGTTATGAAAAATTCCTCCACGGCACCACCGGCGTCGAGGAAGTTGAAGTCGATTCCGGCGGGCGTGCGGTGCGTACGCTGTCGCGAACGCCGCCGGTGTCCGGCAACAACCTGGTGCTCAACCTTGACGCCAAACTGCAGGAAATCGCCTACAACGCCTTCGGCGAGCGGCGCGGCGCACTGGTTGCCATCGATCCGGCCACCGGCGGCGTGCTCGCCTTCGTCAGCAAACCGGGTTTCGATCCCAACCTGTTTGTTGACGGCATCGACCCGCAGAGCTGGAGCGAACTCAACGGCTCCATCGACAAGCCGCTGCTCAACCGCGCCGCGGCCGGCACCTATCCGCCAGGTTCGACATTCAAGCCGTTCATGTCGCTGGCTGCATTGTTCTACGGCAAACGCACGCCGCAGCAGGCCATCAGCGACCCCGGGTTTTTCATGTTCGGCGGTCACCGCTTCCGCGACGACAAGGTCGGCGGTCATGGCATGGTCGACATGTACAAATCCATTGTCGTGTCCTGCGACACCTATTACTACTTACTCGCCAACGACCTGGGCATCGATCCGATCTCCCGCTTCATGGCGATGTTCGGCTTCGGCAGCCGCACCGGCATCGACATCACCGGTGAATCAGCCGGCGTGCTGCCTTCCAGTGAATGGAAAATGCGTCGCTTCAAGCAGAAATGGTACGCCGGCGAGACCATCAGCGTCGGTATCGGTCAGGGCTACAACAGCTATACCCCGCTGCAGCTGGCCTCGGCGACGGCGACGCTAGCCAATGATGGCGTGATGTTCCGCCCGCATATCGTCAACTACGTCGAAGACATCCGCACCAAAGAAAAATCACCGATCGAACCCAAACCCCTGCGCGACCTCGGGCTGAAGCCAGAGCACATCAAAGTCATCAAGGACGCAATGGTCGGCGTCAACAAGGAGGGCACCTCGGCGCGCGTCTTTGCCGATGCGCAGTACGTCTCCGCCGGCAAAACCGGAACCGCACAGGTCATCGCCATCAAGCAGAACGAGAAATACGTCGAAAGCCGCGTCGCCGAACGCCATCGCGACCACGCGCTGTTCATCGCTTATGCCCCGGCCGACAAGCCGACCATCGCACTCGCCGTCATCGCCGAAAACTCCGGCTTCGGCGCACGCGCCGCGGCGCCGATCGCACGTCAGGTGCTTGACTACTACCTTCTCGGCAAGGTGCCGCAGAAGCCCGCGGAAACGGACGACAACTGATGCATCCAGCCCTCCGCCGCCTGACACTGTTCCTGACCCGTCATATCGACGGTGTGTTGTTGTCAGCCATCCTGTTGCTGATGTTCACCGGATTGCTGGTTCTGCTGAGCGCCTCCAACGGCAATTTCGTACGCACCTCGGGCCAGCTCGGCAACATGCTCGTGGCGTTGGGGGTGATGTGGCTGTTCGCCAACATTCCTCCGCATTACCTGCAGCGACTGTCCGTGCCGGTTTTCCTGATCGGCATTGCGCTGCTGGTCGGCGTCGCATTGTTCGGTGATATCGTCAACGGTGCACGGCGCTGGCTGCATGTCGGCGTCACCCGCATCCAGCCTTCGGAACTGATGAAAATCGGGCTGCCGCTGATGCTCGCCTGGTACTTCAATCGCAATGAGGCCTCATTGAAGCTGCGCAATTACTTCATCGCCGCACTCATTCTCATCTTGCCTGCAGCGCTGATCGCCCGCCAGCCGGATCTCGGCACGGCCATTCTGATTACCGCGAGCGGATGTTATGTCATTTTCCTGGCGGGGCTGCCGTGGCGGGTGATCATTGCTCTGTCGGTCGCAGGAATGACCAGCATGCCCTTCCTGTGGTCGGCGCTGCATGATTACCAGCGGCAGCGCATCCTCACCCTGCTGGATCCGACCACCGACCCGCTGGGCACCGGTTACCACACCATCCAGTCCACCATTGCGGTCGGTTCCGGCGGCATCCTGGGCAAGGGCTGGATGAACGGCACCCAGACGCATCTCGATTTTATTCCCGAGCGCACCACCGACTTCATTTTTGCGGTTTATGCCGAAGAGTTCGGTCTTCTCGGCAACGCCATACTGCTGGTGCTGTTCCTGTTCCTGATTGCCCGGGCGATGGTCATCACGGCCAATGCGCCCACGCTGTTCACACGCCTGCTCGCAGGCGCGATCACCATGACTTTCTTCACGTATGCCTTTGTCAACATGGGCATGGTCTCGGGAGTCCTGCCCGTGGTCGGCGTACCGTTGCCGCTGATCAGCTATGGCGGAACTTCACTGGTTTCCATCTGTCTTGGCTTTGGCATCCTGATGAGCATCAACACCCACAAAAAACTGGTGCAGACCTGATGAATAACCTGCGCATCGTGGCCGCGCTGATGACTGCCGCCACACTCACGGCCTGCGGCAGCGCGCCGCAGCGCAGCAGCAGCATTGATCGCACACCGGGGAGCAGCGCCCCGACCACCCGCGGCGGCGGCTTTTACCTGGATGACGGTCCCGGCGCCAACGCGCCGGCCAACCTCGACGCCATTCCCGATGCGGTGCCGAAAAACGAACCGCTGGGCCGGGCGACGATGCGCCCCTATGCGGTGATGGGACGCAACTACACACCGATGACGCGCCTGGAGCCCTATCGCGCCCGGGGCGTTGCCTCATGGTACGGCCGCCGTTATCACGGCAAACCGACTTCTTCGGGCGAGCCCTATGACATGTACGGGATGACAGCGGCGCATACCGTGCTGCCGATTCCCAGTTATGTCCGGGTCACCAATGTCAGCAACGGCAAATCCGTCGTACTACGGGTCAACGACCGCGGCCCGTTCATCGGTGATCGCCTGATCGACCTGTCCTATACCGCGGCGTACAAGCTGGGCATCCTCAGTGGCGGCAGCGGTCTGGTGGATGTTGAAAGCATCATCCCCGGCGCCGTTCCATTGACGGAAGCACCGCCGGTTGCGACGGCAAAACCCTTGGCGGCGCCGTCTATCGAAGTCGCGGCGCTGCCACCGGTAGCGCCCGTTCCGGCCGTTCCAGCCGCGCCAGCAGTAGCCGCAAATACTTCCGCTGTCGTCAGCGGCAGTTATCTGCAATTCGGGGCTTTCGGCGTGCAGGCGAATGCCGAAAGTTATTTGGCGCGCCTGCAGTCACAGGCAGATTGGCTGGCCGGAAGCCTTCGTGTGCAGGGCGGGGACGGTGTTTTCCGCGTCCAGGCCGGGCCTTATGCCAGTGAAGCGTCTGCGCGCGAAGCCGCGGAGCGTGCGGGCCAACTGCTCGGGGTGAAACCACTGCTGGTGAATCGCTGAATCCCCTCGGAGGAGGTGGGCCCGGTATTTCAGTGGCGGGGCCGCTTGCTGTCCGCGGCCTGGATCTCGAGCTCGACGCGCAGTACACCTGCGCGCTCAAACCGAAGGTCGAGCGGTATTCGTTCCCCGGCCCGTAACGATTGCCGCAGTCCGCGTATCATCAGGTGGCTTCCGCGCGGCTCCAACAAGACCCTCTGCCGTGGTGCAATCTCGATCCTTGCTGTCTTGCCCTCCTGATCGATCAGTTCGATCTGTTCTGCAACGGGAGAAGTTGCGCCAATCAGCCAGTCCGCATCCTTGGCGCTGTTGCGGATCTCCAGATACGCCCGTCCATTGACAGTACCCGCGGTGCTTGCCGGTATCCACGGATGCCTGACCTGTAGCCCGTTTTTGGCATAACCATGCGCCGCCGCTGGATCGGCAATAACCTGAACGGCTACCAGCAGCACTGCTGCGAACCATAAACGCCTCATCGCGCAGGCTCCGGGTCGGTGAGGAATCCAATACGGATGAGACCTGCTTTCGATGCTGAGGACATGACCCTCGCGACGTTCTCATATTGGGTCTTGCGGTCAGCGCGAATGTGTAATTCGGGTTGAGGGGCGAGTGAGGCGGCAGCTTTGAAACGCACCGGCAGTTCGGCAAATGACACTTTCTCGCCGTTCCAGAACAAATCACCGTTCTCGCGAATACCGAACTCAACATGTTCGGGTTTCTGCACGTTGACCTGACTACTGGCCTTGGGCAATTCGATTTTGACCGCATGCGTCAACAGCGGGGCCGTAACGATAAAGATCACCAGCAAAACAAGCATCACATCGACCAGCGGCACGACATTCATGTCCGCGTTCGCCGCTGCTTCACGGTACCGCCGGAAAGGGGCTTTCGGCATGGCTTACTTCCGGACGCCCGCCGGAACACCGGCCTTGACCGTCAACAACACGTATAACTCATGGGCAAACGACTCCAGCTGTGCCAGCCACAACCGGTTGTGACGCCCGAAGGCGTTGTAAGCAAGCGCCGCCGGTATCGCCACCGCAAGCCCCAGTGCAGTCATGATCAACGCCTCCCCGACCGGACCCGCCACCTTGTCCAGCGTCCCCTGCCCGCTGAGCCCAATCTGGATCAAGGCGTGGTAAATGCCCCAAACTGTCCCAAACAAACCGATATACGGTGAAGCGGAGCCGGCGGAAGCCAGCACAGTCAGTCCACGCTCCGCGCGGGCAGCCTCCTGGTCGATCGCATTGTTCAAGGTCCGCGTCAGAAACACGGTCATCCCTCCGGCCTGCTCCAGCTTTTGATAGGGCGTATCGGCAAGCGACTTCATGCATTCACCTGCCAGGCGACTGAACGCATTATCGACCGGTTCCTCGGGGACCAACAACGGCCCCTGACGCCGGAATCGGGCGAGAAATTCGACGGCTCTACGTTGCGCAAGAAAATTGGCGATGGTTTTGGTGACAATGAAATACCAGCTCAGCATCGACAGGATCAGCAGTGCTGCAAGCACGAAACGACCTACCGTATCCGTCTGCGCCAGAAAATGGGCGAAACCGAGTCCGCCCGCAGTTGATGCATCCATGAGTCAGTGTCCCTCTAACTTGAAATTAAACGGTTGAAGTGCGACCGCGCGAACAGGTCGTCCATCACGGATTGGCACATTGCATTTCCAAACTTTCACAGCAGCCAATGCCGCATCGTCTAAACGCGCGTGACCGCTCGACTTTTCAATTCGCGCAAACGCTACAGCGCCACTTTCTTCAAGCTCAACCCAAAGGACAACAATGCCCGTATCTCCCATGAGGCGCGAGACCATCGGATAGACCGGTGCGTGGCGTTCAGGACATACCACAGATAATTCGGAGCCGATCTTCAATGGACCACTTGGCGCCGCTGTTTGCCGTACTTCGGCAACCGGTTCAGTCTGACGAGGCGGTT
>JBIIZE010000390.1:0-2795 GCA_044346435.1 Burkholderiales bacterium | reverse complement strand
CGCCGGTGGCTGCCGCGCCCCCGATTGCAACCGCGGCACAGCCGGAAACGACGGGTAACAGCGCGATGCAGGTTAACGTGATCAGTTTTCGCATTTATTCGACTCCCAAAAGTAGACAATCAATGCCGTCGCACAGACAGTGCAGCGTCAGCAGGTGCACTTCCTGAATACGCGCGGTACTGGTCGCAGGTACGCAGATATGCACATCGTCAGGCCCTAGCATTTCGCCCATCTTGCCGCCATTACGTCCGGTAAGCGCGACGACACGCATGTCGCATTCATGGGCGGCCGCGATGGCTGCAACAACATTGGGCGAATTGCCGCTGGTTGAAATCGCCAGCAGCACGTCGCCGGCGCGTCCGAGCGCCCGCACCTGTTTCGAGAACACCTGGTTGTAGTCGTAATCGTTGGCGATCGAAGTCAGGGTCGAACTGTCGGTAGTCAGTGCCATTGCCGCCAGACCTGGACGTTCGACCTCGAATCGGTTCAGCAGTTCCGAAGAAAAATGCTGGGCATCGGCGGCTGAACCGCCATTGCCGCAGGCGAGAATTTTTCCATCGGATTGCAGGCAGCGCACCATGGCCTGCACGCCGGCGGCGATGGGAGCGGCGAGTGCATCCATGCACTGGAGCTTGAGATGCGCGCTTTCGGAGAAGTTTTCGCTGATGCGGCTGATGAGGTCCATGGGGCGTTATTGTACCTGTAAAGAGTGAATCAACCAGTCAGGCTTCAAACGCGTTGCGCAGCCATTCAATGCGCGGCGGATCGCCGGTCACCAGTACGGCATCGAACCGGCACGGGGGCGTGGACGAAAGTGTCGTCAAATAGTGACGCGCGGTTTTCAGCAATTTGGCCTGCTTCGCAGCCGTGATGCTGGCCGCAGCGCCGCCGAAAGCATCGTTGGCGCGGCTGCGTACTTCCACAAACACAACGGTTTCGCCATCCCGTGCAATCAGATCGATTTCACCGAAGCGGCAACGGTAATTGCGTGCGGTAATGACGAGGCCCTGCTGCCGCAGGAAAGCGGCAGCCTGCGCTTCACCCCGTTCACCGCGCGGGTTCACGCGAGCCGGGTTCCGCGAGACGCGCTTTGCCGTCGATAAAGCGGCCGGCACGCAAGGTCCGATCGATGATGCCGCCCGGTCCCAAGGTTAATTCGCCGGTGACGCCGTCGAGTCTGAGGCTGCGTTCACCGGCAAGCAGCAACTGGGAAATGCGCCAGGCATCAATGCCGAGTGCATACAGCCGTTCGAATTCGGCGCTGCCCGGGTCCGGGCGCGGATAACCCATCACCGCCGGATGATCGGGTTCGATGAGCCACGGCATGTCGACGAAGGTGACGTTGGCCAGATCAAAAGCGGCCAGCGGTCCGCGTTCGCCGGCGTAGACACTGGAGATGGCATAGGTCGGTGTGGCGCCCAGATAGGCGCGTGCTGCGCGTGCTTCGTCGTGATCCAGCGCCAGGAAGATCATGTCGGCTTCCTGGCGGATTGCGGATTTAAGCCGTGCAGGGTCCGTTGTCAGGGTGGTTTCAGCCAGCACCGTACCGCCCAGACGCGAGAATTCGCCGGCAAAGGCGGACTGCATGCGCCGTTGTATCGCGTTTGAGCCGGCGATGATCAGTGCTTTTCGCCGGTTGTCGCGGTAGGCCAGTTGCGCAGTCTGCCGGGCTTCGCTTTCAACCTGCAGGCTGAGCATGAACAGATTTTCCGGGGTGCGTCCGGTCTGGTCGGGGACGTTGAGGGCGAGTGTCGGCACCGGAACCGGTTCGCCGAATGCGAGCGCGGTGACGGCGTCGCGGGTCAGCGGGCCGACGATGACACGGGCGCCGGCGCTGACTGCGGCGCGATAGTTTTTCAGTGCGTCACCGACTTCTTCGTTCACCGGATATTCGCGTACCGGCAGCACTGATTTTCCCTGTGTTTTAGCGGCAGCCAGGAATCCGTCGCGCAGGGCGCCGGCATGCCGGGCAAATACCTTGGCACGGGTGGGCAGGAGCAGGGCGATATGCGGGGTCGGTGTTGCAGCAGGTGTCACGGCCGGTGCCGTGGCTGCGGCTTCGCTGGCCAATGCTGCGGGCGCTCCGTATAGTACGGACGCCAGCATGACTCCTGCGAGACGGCGGGCGGTAATGCGGCTCAGCAGATGAACATTGATCATTGAAATCCGGCGACAGGAAACCGCGTGGGCACGGAAACGAAGGCAGGCACGGCGACATTATATGTAGTCGCAACCCCGATCGGAAATCTCTCCGATATCACCCTGCGCGCGCTGGAAGTGCTGAAGACCGTCCATGTGATTGCCGCGGAAGATACGCGGATGACCTCGCGGTTGCTGGAGCGCCATGGCATTGCGGGCAAACTGATCGCCGTTCATGAACACAATGAACGCGCCTCCGCCGAACGTATTGCCGGACTGCTCGCCGAAGGCCAGTCGGTGGCCCTGGTCAGCGACGCCGGTACGCCCGCGATTTCGGATCCCGGTGCGAAGGTTGTTGCCGCGGTGCGCGCCGCGGGTTATCCGGTGGTACCGGTCCCTGGTCCCAGCGCAGTGGTTGCGGCGCTGTCGGCCAGCGGATTTGAAAACAGCCGATTCCTGTTCTGCGGGTTTTTGCCGGCCCGTGCGGCCGAGCGTCGCGGCGTACTGGCGGATCTCGCCGGCCAGCCGGCGACGCTGGTGTTTTATGAGGCTCCGCATCGCGTGGTCGAATGCGTGACCGACCTCTGCGCCACGCTGGGCGGCGACCGCGACATCGTTTTTGCGCGGGAATTGACCAAAATCCATGAAACCATCCA
>JBIIZE010000125.1:0-6245 GCA_044346435.1 Burkholderiales bacterium | reverse complement strand
GAGGCCGATGACAACCGTCAGCGCGGGGAATTCGTGCTGCTGGTGGCAGGGGCGCCGGAGGCCGGCAACGACGATGCGACCGATATTGACGCTACGCTGAAGATCCTGCTCGGGGAACTGCCGCTGAAGCAGGCGGTGGCGCTGTCGGTGAAACTTACCGGCGGCAGCCGCAATGTGATTTATGAACGCGCACTGGCGCTCAAGGGCGGAGAATGAGCGACGATCTTCCGGTATTTGCGAATTTACGGCGACTCGCGCAGCGTTTAACATCGGGCTGACATCCATTCGAAGACCCCGATGACTTCTCTGACGATTACCCGCCCCGACGACTGGCATCTGCATCTGCGCGATGGCGCCGCGATGCGCGACGTGCTTCCGCATACCGCCACGCGCTTCGGCCGCGCGATTGTCATGCCCAATCTGAAACCGCCGGTGACCACAACGGCGCTGGCGCAGGCTTATCGCGAGCGCATTGTCGCCGCGCTGCCGGCCGGAAGCCGCTTCGAACCGCTGATGACTCTGTATCTGACCGACAATACACGCCCCGATGAAATCGTCAGGGCAAAGCAGAGCGGCGTGGTGCATGCGGTGAAGTATTACCCGGCCGGTGCAACCACCAATTCGGATTCGGGCGTGACCGCGATCGAGAAATGTTTTCCGGTGCTGGAGGCGATGGCCGCTGCGGGCATGCCGCTGCTGGTGCACGGTGAAGTCACGGATGCGGCTGTTGATATCTATGACCGCGAACGCGTGTTCATCGATCGCACGCTGGCGCCGCTGGTCGAGCGTTTTCCCGGTCTGAAGGTGGTGATGGAGCACATCACCACACGCGAGGCCGCGCAGTTCGTGATATCGGCGCCGCCGCGGATTGCCGCGACGATCACCGCGCATCACCTGTTGATGAGCCGCAATGCCATATTCGCCGGCGGCGTGCGACCGCATCTATACTGCCTGCCGATTCTCAAGCGCGAGCTTCACCGCGAAGCGCTGATTGCCGCTGCAGTCAGCGGCAATCCGAAGTTTTTCCTCGGTACCGACAGTGCGCCGCATGCCCGGCACACCAAGGAAAACGATTGCGGCTGCGCCGGCATGTACACCGCGCACGCCGGGATCGAACTGTATGCCGAGGCGTTTGCTGCGGCGAATGCGCTGGACCGGCTGGAAGGTTTTTCCAGCTTTTTCGGCGCTGATTATTACGGCCTGCCGCGCAACACTGAAAAAATCACGCTGGCGAACGAGAGCTGGACCGTTCCTGCCAGCGTGCCATTCGGTCCCGACACGCTGGTGCCGCTGCGTGCCGGCGCGACGGTCGGCTGGAAGATCGCCGGCGCTTGAAGCCGCGCCAACCGCATCGCAGCCGTTCAGGCGCGGGCGCCTCGCCGGAGTCTGACCCGGTGCATTATCGCAATATTGATTTTCCGCGAGGCGATCTGTGGGTTTTCACCTACGGATCGCTGATGTGGGATCCCGGTTTTGCACATATCGCCGCCGAGCCGGGACTGTTGCGCGGCTATCACCGCACATTCTGCATTTACTCCAGCCGTTACCGCGGCACCGCTACCAGGCCCGGGCTGGTCCTGGGTCTGGATCCCGGCGGCGCCTGCAAGGGTATCGTCTACCGGATTGCTGGCGCTAACAAAGCGTTTGCGCTGGAGGCTTTGTGGCAGCGCGAGATGCGTCGCGGCGTGTATCTGCCGAAGCTGCTGCCGGTTTCGACGCCGGGTGGACGGCGGAGTGCGCTGGCCTTCGTGGCCAATCGCACGCATTCCGGTTATGCCGGACGCATGGCTATCGACGATGCCGCGCGCATCATTGCGATGTGCTGTGGTGAGCGCGGACCCAACGTGGATTACCTCGTCAATACGCTGAGCCATCTTGATGCGCTGGGCGTGAATGATCAGCATCTGCATCAGTTGCTGCTGCGGGTGCGTGCTTGCGGCAAGGGTACTGCGTGAGCGGCAGTTTCGCAGGGAGATGAAGGGGCTGCGTGTTACCATCGTCAATGAAGCTGGCCAGGCAGCCGCTGTGTGCGGAACAAACCGTGAGGGGCAACCCTGACGTGCCGTGCATAGAGGAAAGTCCGGGCTCCACAGGGTAGGGTGACGGGTAACGCCCGTCCGCCGTGAGGCGAGGAATAGGGCCACAGAGACGAGTCCGCAAGCCGCAAGGTTTGCGGGGTGAAACGCGGTAACCTCCACCCGGAGCAACACCGAATAGGCAAGCGTTGACGCGTCCCGCCGAGCTTGCGGGTAGGTGGCTAGAGCCGTGCAGCAATGTGCGGCCCAGAGGAATGGCTGTCCACGACAGAACCCGGCTTAACGGCCAGCTTCACCTTTCTCTGGCATTTTCGGGTGCCGTCGGGGTCCGGCGACGGGCTTACCCGGCTAATTGCCTGATTTTTAAGCACTATTACTTAATGCGCCACTTTCAGTACGCGTAATATCCCTTTGTTTTTATTGGTTTATTTCTGCGTGAAAAAACGCTTCGTACCGGCTTCAACAAGTGCGCGTAAGTCGTTGTCGTAAAAAAGGAATTTGGCAAATCGACACTTGACCTTGCTGCCCTGCTTATTTATAGTGGGGCGAAGTGGTAAAAAGTGGGAGAAAAGCCGCCGGAAGGGTCCGGCAGTGCTGTTTTCCCGCCTTGCAAGGGGGCGCGAGTGTTCCGCGGGGTCGCACAACTTAATCTCGACAGCAAAAGCAGGCTTGCCGTACCGGCACGCCATCGCGACACGCTGCTCGAACGTTGCGCGGGACATCTCGTCATTACCGCGGATGCGGATCGCTGCCTGCTGATCTATCCGCTCCCGGACTGGGAACTCATCCAGCAAAAACTCGAAGGACTGTCGAATCTCGATCCGCGCGTGCGCGAACTGCAGCGGCGCCTGATCGGTTTTGCCGTCGACGTCGACATGGACGGCGCAGGCCGCGTGCTGGTCACCCCGGAGTTGCGACGTTATGCGCAACTTGAAAAAAACGTGGTGCTGGTCGGCCAGGGGAAAAAATTCGAACTGTGGAATGACGAGCGCTGGACGCAGCTCATCGACAACGCCGGCGGTTTCGGCGCCGGTGGTCTGCCGACGGAGCTGGAGGATTTCTCCTTGTGACCAGCAGCGCGCATGTCGCGGTGCTCGCGCAGGAAGCCATAGAGGCATTGAACATCCGGTCCGACGGCATTTATGTCGATTGCACGTACGGGCGCGGCGGTCACAGCCGTTTGATACTGGAAAAGCTGGGCGCGGGCGGGCGGTTGATCGCGCTGGATCGCGATCCTGAGGCGGTTCAGGCGGGGCAGGCGTTGCGTGATCCGCGTTTTGTGATCGTGCGCAGTCCGTTCAGCAGGGTGCGCGAGGTGCTGCAGGAGCTGGATGTGGCGGGTGTGGACGGGATGCTGCTCGACATCGGGGTTTCGTCGCCGCAGCTCGACGACGCACGCCGCGGGTTCAGTTTCCGCAGCGATGCGCCGCTCGACATGCGCATGGATCCGCAGCACGGGCTTAGCGCCGCTGAATGGCTGGCAACAGCGGAAGAATCGGAAATCAGGGAGGTCATCAGGAACCATGGCGAAGAACGGTTTGCTAAACAGATTGCAGCAGCGATTGTTGAGGCTCGGACGCGGGGACCTGTTGACACCACACGAAAACTTGCCGCGCTCGTGGCAGATGCCGTTCCTGCGCGGGAGCCACGCCAGGATCCGGCGACGCGCACGTTTCAAGCTTTACGGATTCACGTCAATCAGGAGCTTGAGGAGCTTTCGGTAGTGCTTCCCCAGTGCTTGGCCCTGCTCGGGGCGGGCGGCCGGTTGGTGGTGATCAGTTTTCACTCGCTCGAAGACCGCATCGTCAAGCGCTTCATGCGCGCGCAATCCCGGGCGGATGACCTGCCGGCCCGGCTTCCTGTCCGCGCGCGAGACCTGCCGCAGCCTCTGATGCGGCTGATCGGGCGCGCTGTGCGTGCCAGCGATGCCGAAACCTCGGCCAATCCGCGGGCGCGCAGCGCCGTGATGCGCGTGGCTGAACGCACGGAGGCGCTGGCGGCATGACCGCACGCATCATCTTCCTGCTGCTCGCCGCGCTGGTGTTATGCGCGATGGCGGTGGTCGCATCACAGCACAAGGCACGCAAACTGTATGTCGAGCTGCAGAAAGAGCAGGCTGCTGCCAAACAGCTTGATGTCGAGTGGGGGCAATTGCAGCTTGAGCAGGGTACCTGGTCGACGCATGCGCGCGTCGAACGCATTGCGACCCGCGAGCTGAACATGCGTTTGCCGGTGGCCGGCCGCATCGAAGTGGTATCGCCGCCGCGCGCTGAGGCGCGTCCGTGAAGCCCGCACTCAAGCGCGATCCGGCGCCCAGCCTGCCGACCTGGCGGTCGAACCTGGTGCTGATCGTCATCGGCGCTTGGTTCATCGGCCTGACCGGACGGGCGCTGTGGCTGCAGGCGCTGAACAACGACTTTCTTCAGCGCAAGGGTGAGTCGCGTTATTCGCGCGTCATCGAAATCGGTGCGAGCCGCGGCATGATCGTTGACCGCAACAATGAGCCGTTGGCGATTTCGACGCCGGTGGAATCTGTTGCGGCCAGTCCCGCCGACATCGAGGCCGAGCCCGCAGACCTGCGCCGCTTGTCGCAGATGCTGGGGGTCACCGGTGAAGAACTGCGCGGCAAGCTGGCAGATACCAAGCGTGAATTCGTCTACCTCAAACGCCAGCTTCCGCCGGAACAGGCCGAGCGCGTCGTGCAGCTCGGCATCCCGGGTGTGTTCCTGCAGCGTGAGCATCGCCGTTATTACCCGGCCGGCGATGTGATGGCGCATATCATCGGGTTTACCGGTGTTGATGAAAAGGGCCAGGAAGCACTCGAGCTGGCTTTTGAAGACCGGCTGGCCGGCAAGCCGGGGAGCCGTCGTGTCATTCGCGATCGTCTGGGACGTATTGTCGAAGACGTCGAAAGCATCCGTGTGCCGCAGAACGGCGAACGCCTCAAGCTGTCGATCGATGCGCGTATCCAGTACCTTGCATTCCGCGAGCTGAAAGAAGCGGTGGCCTTGCACAAGGCCAAGGCCGGCGGCATCGTCGTACTGGATGCACATAGCGGCGAAGTGCTGGCGATGGCCAACTTGCCGACCTACAACCCGAACAGCCGCGGCAAGGTCGATGCGCAGCGCACCCGCAACCGCGTCGTGACCGATCTGTTCGAACCGGGTTCAACGCTGAAGCCGTTCACCGCAGCGGCGGCGCTGGAGGCGGGGTTGTTCGATTTCAGTACGGTAATCCAGACCGCGCCGGGCAGCATGACCATTGGCAACCGCACCATTCATGACGCGCATCCGCAGGGCGCGCTCACAGTTGCGCAGGTGATCCAGAAATCCTCCAACGTCGGCACCGCGAAAATGGGCCTGACGATGCCCTCGGAAGTGCTGTGGAGCATGTTCAGTCGCGCCGGCTTCGGCACGCCGCCGCGTTCCGGTTTTCCTGGTGAGGTTTCCGGCCGCCTGCGTGCACACGGCACCTGGAAGCCGATCGAACAGGCGACGATGTCCTACGGTTACGGCATCTCGGTATCGCTGATGCAGCTGGCACGGGCCTATACGATTTTTGCCTCCGATGGCGTTCTGTATCCGGTGACCTTGCTCAAGCGCGATGGTCCGCCGGAGGGCACGCAGGTGGTGTCGGCGAAGACCGCGCAGGCGGTGCGCCGCATGCTGGAAATGGCTGCGCAGCCGGGCGGCACGGCACCGGGCGCGCAGGTTGCGGGATTCACGGTGGCGGGCAAGACCGGTACTGCACACAAGCTTGAGGGCAAGGGTTACGCCACAAATCGTTATGTGTCTTCGTTTGTCGGCATGGCGCCGGCTTCGAAGCCACGCATCATCATTGCGGTGATGATCGACGAGCCGTCGGCCGGTCAGCATTACGGTGGCGCGGTGGCTGCGCCGATTTTCAGTCTGGTGGCGGCCGGCACGTTGCGACTGCTGTCGGTGCCGCCGGATGCGCCGGGCAAAACCACGGTACTGGCGCCGGAAGAAGCGCCGGTTGTGCGGGAGGACGTGTGATGGCCGTGCGCGGACCCGACATGCAGGCGGTACGTGCGCTCGGCGTGCGCCGGATGACGGTGGACAGTCGCGCGGTGCGGCCGGGCGATACTTTTGTTGCCTATCCCGGCGAATCACGCGACGGACGTGAATATATTGCTCAGGCGGTGCAGAACGGAGCGGCGTCAGTGTTGTGGGATGCCGACGGTTATGC